>DATHIG010000863.1:0-10382 GCA_035490035.1 Actinomycetes bacterium | reverse complement strand
GGGCGCCGGCTTGCCATCGGGACCACCGTGACCGACGCCGAGCTGCCCAGCTACGTCGCCGGGCTGGTCATGTGCAACGACGTCAGCGCCCGCGACGTCCAGTTGGAGAAGGGCCAGTTCTACGAGAGCAAGTCCTACCCGACCTTCACCCCGACCGGTCCCCGCCTGGTCCTGCTCGACGCGGCGGACTTCCCTCGGCTGTCGGGGCTACGGATGCAGCTGTGGGTGAACGATGGGCTGCGGCAGGACGGGACGGTGGCCGACATGATCACCCGGCCGGCGGCGGCGCTGACCCTGCTGGCCCGGTTCCAGACGCTGGACCCGGGTGACCTGCTCCTCACCGGCACGCCCGGCGGGACCGCCCTGCAGGCGCCGCCGGCGGTCGTGGAGAAGATGGGGGACCTGCTGCCCACACCGCTGAAATGGCGAGTCTTCTTCGCCCGCCAGCAGCGGAACCCCGCCTATCTCAAGGCCGGCGATGTGATCACCGGATCGATCGCGACCCAGGACGGGGCGCTGGACCTCGGGACGCAGCGCATGGTGGTGCGGGACGGTCCATGACGGCCCAGTGGAGGTCGCGCTGGTTGACCGCGTGGAGGGCGCCGGTCGACAATCCAGGCATGCGCCGCCTAGCTGCCGAGGTAGCCGGCGCGTTCCGTCACCATGGTGCGCGCTGACCCGCCCACGGGCGGGTTGGGCGACGGGGATGCCGTGAGCCGGTTCCTCACGGCCAGCGACGGCGTCGAGCTTCACTACCTCCGGTGGTCGAGCGGGCGGTCGCCGCCCTGGGCCGTGCTGGTCTTCCTGCACGGCATCGCCAGCCACGGTGGCTGGTTCGGCGAGACGGCCGCCGACCTCAGCGAGCAGGGCGTGGCCGTCTATGCGCCCGACCGTCGCGGGTCGGGCCACAGCGGCGGCCCGCGCGGGCACCTGGATCGGTACGAGCGCGCGCTCGACGACGTCGAGCAGGTGCTGCGGCTGGTCGCCGCCGAGCACCAGGGGACCCCCGTGTTCCTGGCCGCCTCAAGCTGGGCGGCCAAGCTGGGCGTCGTCTACGCCTGGCTGCGGCCCGCGCCGCTGTCGGGCCTGCTGCTGCTCGGCCCCGGGCTGCTGGCGCGGGTCAACCTCACGCCGGCACAACGGGCCAGGGTCGTCGTCGGGCATCTGGCCACCCCCAAGGCGCTCCTCCCGATCCCGCTGACGCCGGAGCTGTACACGGCGACGCCGCACTACCTCGAGGTCATCCGAGCCGACCGGCTCCGCCTGCTGGAAGCAACCGCCCAGTTCTTCTGGGAGACGGCACGGCTGGACCGCCGGCGCCGGCGCGCCTCGGCCGGCCTCGAGCTTCCGCTCCTGGTCCTCCAGGGCGAGGACGACAAGATGATGGACGTGCCGGGAACGGGCCGCTGGTTCGCCCAGCTCGGTGTGGAGGACAAGACCTACCGGGCCTATCCGGGTGCCGGCCACACCCTGGACTTCGAGCCGGATCGCGCCCCCTACCTCAACGACATGCTCACCTGGCTGTCGGCGCGGGTCTCCCCCCGGTCGACCCACCCGACGGGCGGTCCCTGATGCCGACCGTGACCGGCCTGCAGCTGTTCGCGGTCGACCTTCCCTTCAAGACCGCCTTCAAGCACGCCGCCGCCGCCCGCACCACCTCCGAGAGCCTGTTCCTCCGGGCGCGCCTGGACACCGGGGTGGAAGGCTGGGGGGAGTCGCTTCCCCGGGCCTACGTCTCCGGTGAGAGCCGTCAGGAGGCGTTCGCCCAGCTTCGCGACAGCATCCTGCCGGGCCTGCTCGGCCGCTCGTTCCAGTCGCTCTCCGAGGTCACGTCGTTCCTGGAGAAATGCGACGGCAAGGCCCCGTCGGAGTGGGTCCGCCCCGACGTCCCCCAGACGGCGGCCTGGGGCAGCGTCGACCTGGCGCTGCTGGACGCGTTCGGCAGGGAGTTCGGCGAGCCGGTGTCGCTCCCGGGCCAGCCGCCGGCGGCCTCGGCGATGGAGCGGTATCGCTACAGCGGGGTCGTCTCCGCCGGTCGAGGATGGTCCTATGCGGTGTCGCTGCTCAAGATGCGCGCCTTTGGCTTCCCGCACGTCAAGCTCAAGCTCGAGCATGACGGCGCCGTCCGGGCGGCGAGAACGGCGCGACGGCTGCTCGGCCGCCGGATCGACCTTCGGGTCGACGCCAACATGGCCTGGGAGGTCGAGCAGGCGCTGGCGGTCATTGGCGAGCTGCGCACGGTGGGGATCCGGTCCTTCGAGCAGCCGATCGCCTCCGGCGACCTGGCTGGCCTGGCCCGGCTGGTCCGGGAGTCGTCGGCGGGGATCGTGGTCGACGAGGGCCTGACCGACCGCGACTCGTTGCAGACGCTCATCGGTCATCGGGCCTGCACCGGGGCCAACGTGCGGGTGTCCAAATGCGGGGGCCTGGTCGGGGCGTATGCGCGGTGCCTCCAGGCGCTGGACGCCGGCCTCATGCTCCAGGTCGGCTGCCAGGTCGGCGAGTCGTCGCTGCTGTCGGCGGCGCACCTGACCCTGCTGTCGGCCCTCGCCCCGCTGCGCCCCGGGGTGCGGTACGCCGAAGGCTGCTTCGGCCGGCACCTGCTCCGGGAGGACCCGGTGTCGCCGCTGGTCCAGTTCGGCTACGGAGGTCGTCCTCCGCCACGCCCCGCCGGGCCCGGCCTTGGCGTCAAGGTCGATCAGGCGATGCTCGAGCGTTGGGCGGTCGACCAGGCCCAAATCGTCTGGGAACGGTGAAAGGGGCGACCCCATGTCGCGAGTCGGACGTCTGCTGCTCTGGGTGAAGGCACCCCGTGCGCTGAAGCGGTTCTCCGCGGTGAGCCGCGCGCCCACCGAGGCGCAGCAGCGCCTGCTTCGCGAGATCATAGGATCGAACGCCGACACCGAGTTCGGCCGGCGCCACGGCTTCGGCGGGATCACGACCTTCCAGGAGTTCCAGGAGCGGGTGCCGATCTGCGGCTACCAGGACCTGGAGCCCTACATCGACGCGGCCATGCACGGGAAGCCCGCCCAGCTGACCAGGCATCCGCCGGTGTTGTTCACCACCACCAGCGGGACCACCGGCGCTTCCAAGTACATCCCGATGACCCGGGAAGGCAAGCAGGCCAAGTCGAATCTCACCTGGCTGTGGCTGTGCGGCCTGTACCGCGACCACCCGGGAATCGTCGGCGGCAGAATCCTCAGCGTGGTGAGCCCCGAGATCGAGTCGTATGCGCCCGATGGCACGCCCTGCGGCGCCGAGTCCGGCCACGCCTACCGCACGCTGCCGGCACCCGTCCGCTCCATCTACACCGCGCCCTATCCGGTGTTCACCATCCAGGACTACGAGGCCAAGTACTACACGCTGCTGCGGCTGGCCGCCGGGCAGGACATCAGCTGCATCGCCACCGTCAACCCGAGCACCATCGTGCTGCTGGCCGAGCGGCTCGGGCAGCACACCGAAGCCATCATCCGCGACGTCCGGGACGGTTCGCTGTCCTCGGACTTCGCCGTCCCCCAAGACCTTCGGGCGTCGCTGCACCTGCGACCGGATGCCGAGCGCGCCAAGCACCTGGAGCGGGCGGCCGCGACCGGCGACGGTGTCCTGCGGCCCGGGCTGGCGTGGCCGAAGCTCGCCGCCATCGGCTGCTGGAAGGGGGGAACGGTCGGCTCCTACCTGGGGAAGTTCGACACCTACTTCCCGCAACGGCCACCGGTCAGGGACCTCGGCTACTACGCCACCGAGCTGCGTGGCTCGGTCCCGTTGAGCGACCAGGGCGACGCCGGCGTCGCCGCGGTCGGCACCAACGTGCTCGAGTTCCACCCCGCTGACGACGACCGCGCCCCAGCGGGCCGTGAGCTCCTGCCGGTCGAGCGGCTGGAGGTAGGGCGACGCTACTTCGTCTACGTCACCAACGGCTCCGGGCTGTACCGCTACGACATGAACGACATCGTCGAGGTGGCGGGCCTCTACGGGAAGACACCGCTCATCCGGTTCATCCAGAAGGGCAAAGGGGTCGTCTCCTTCACCGGCGAGAAGCTCTACGAGGTCCAGGTCATCGCCGCGGTCGACGAGGCGCTGGCGGGGCTGCGCGGCCGCTACCACTTCATCGCGGCCGTCGCCGAGCTGGTGGATGGGACCACCCCGCGTCTGGTGTTCCTGGTCGAGTTCGACGACCCGGTCACCCACCAGCACGGCTCGGCACTGGTCGACCGGGTCGACGCGGCGTTGGGGGACCACAACAGCGAATACGAGACCAAGCGGAAGTCGCTGCGCTACGGCGCCCCGATCATCCGGGTGGTGCGGTCCGGCGAGTACGACAGGTACCGCCGCCGCATGGTGGAAGGGGGCCGCTCCGACGGCCAGTTCAAGATCCTGCGCCTGACCAGCGACACCTCGTTCGCGGCGGAGTTCGAAGCCGAGCAGGACCTATTCGGCGGCGACCGGGCCCCCGCCTGAGCCGAATCTGCGCTTGTGCCGGCTGCGGAGCGGGACGCCGGCGGCGCTGACGCCGGGGTCGCTCGACCGCTGCGCGGGCGCCGGGGGAGCGTCAGCCGCGTGCTCGGCCTTGATGCGCTCGGCCCGCTCCCGCTCCAGGGAGCGGAGCACCTGCTCGATGCGTTCCAGCTGCGGCTCGGTGCCGGGCAGGGCGTAGGCGTCGCGGACGAACCGCGCCATGTCGGCCCGGTAGTCGTGCCCGAAGGAGGCGAACTGGCCGGGCACCCGCAACATCGCGTGCATCGCGTCGATCCCGATCTGGACGAAGGTCACCAGGGGTCTCCAGCGCATCGCCTTCGGCACGCCACGGCCGCGCCGCTCGTCGGCCAGCCAGGGAGGCCGTTGCACGATGAGGTCAGGACCGAACACGGCGATCGGGTCGTTGTCGTGGGACAGCACGACCGCCCGCAGCCGTGCTCGATCCTGGTCGGTCAGCTCCTGCAGCTGTTCGTGCCGGTCGAAGACCCTGACCGTCCCCTGCGGGACCAGCGTGCTGCTGCCCCTGGCCATGCCGCTTCTCGACCATTTGGCCAGCCACGGCAGCCCGACCCACAGGGCCCGCTCGATGCCGTAGTGGTCGAACCCCCCGATCCCCTGGTACATGATGACGTCGGAGCTGGTCCAGGCGCCGAGACTCTCGCCGAAGACCAGCACCCGCGGCCGCCGGTCGGGCGGGCGTTCCTCCAGCCGCTGCTTGACCCCCCACAGCAGCAGGCGGAACTGGCCCCGGCCCAGCGCCACCTTCTGGACCGAAAGGAACGACGGATACCTGGCGTACTGGATGCAGCAGGTGGCGATGTCGCCGCGGGTGAGGAACTCGGCGGCCTCGATCAGGGTCTGGTCGACCCAGCCGGTGCCGGTGGGGGAGATCAGCAGCAGCACCGACCGGTCGAACGCGCCGGTGCGGGCCAGCTCGGCCAGGGCCAGCTCGGCCCGGCCTGTCTGGTACAGCGGTTCGCTGTCGAACCCGACGTAGGTGCGGATGGGATGGGCGACCGCCTCCTCGCCCATGACCTCCTCGATCAGCTCCGGGGTGACCACGTCGGTGACGAACCGGCGTCCCTGCTGACCGAGGTCGGCGTACGGCAGCAGGCTGTCGGGGCACCCTGACACCAGCGAGCTGGCCGGAGGAGCCCCGTAGCCTCCCTCCACCTTCTGGTTGGACCGCCCGACGTAGGCGACCCCGGCGCTGTACGCGCCCGACAGTCCCGCGGCCCAGAGGCCGGCGTTGACCAGCCGGGCGAGCGTCCGCTTGGATCGCCCAGGCCCGAAGTACGACTCGAGGGCGCCGCCCGACCAGGTGAAGCCCCGGGCCAGCCCCGACCCGACCGCCCTGACCGCGAACGAGGTCGCCAGCGCTCCCGGGAGGATGGTCGGCTTCGGCAGCGGCGACCGGTCGGCGACCGGCGTTCGCGCGGCATGGCGCCGACCCGCCCAGTACACCAGTCCGGCGGTGCTCACGGCGCCGACGGCCAGCGGCTGGATGGCGGGCTGGGTCGGATAGCGCCGCCGCAGAAAACGACCCAGGTCGTGGACGGCCCCACCGGCGGCGCCGTCCCGGAGCAGCTGGCCGCTGGACCGCATCGACGCCTTCCACAGGTCCTGGCTGTCCCGCTCGGTCATCGCCGCCAGGGCCGCTCCGGCACCGCCGACCACCGCCCGTGCCGCCAGCTGGGCCGCAAGCGGTGCCTCGGCCGGCACGACCATCCTGGTCAGCCTGTCAGCGACGCTGGTGGTCGCCCGCGTTCCCAGGACGCTGAGCCCCATCGTCACGCCTTGCAGCCTCGCGGTCCGCGGCGCCAACGACGGCCCCAGGGCGTCCAGCGCGGCCAGGGTCTCCTGCGGCGCTGTCGGTGACGCCATCGTCTGGCCCAGCCAGCGCGTCAGTCGCCGTAGCCGGTCTGACGGGCGGACCTCGCGGAGCACACCGTTCAGTCGCTGCATGGCATCAGCTTCCCCTGCCTCGTGGAGCGGGCCTTGCGGGGGCTAGCGTATCGGGTCGGGTTCTCGAGGGTTATTCATCACCTCACCCGTTCTCACGCACCGTCCTCCGGTGCGCGAGAATGAACGTTGTGTGAACTGAGCAAGGCGAGCGCATGATGTTCATCAGAAGCGATCAGCGCCAGGAGGTGTCGAACGTGACCGTTTCAGACCATTTCAGGCTGGTGGCCTCCGTCTACGACGCCCTGCGCACCACCGACGAGGCGCCGGTTCGGAGGATCCGCGAGCTGCTGCCCGACCGTCCGGTGGTCGGCCTCGACATCGGCTGCGGGACCGGGCGGTACTCGCGGCTGCTCCGCGGAGTGCTGCACCCCGGCTCGGTGCTGTTGGCCAGCGACGTCTCGGCGGCCATGCTGGCCGAGCTCAATGCGGTCGACGACGGCCACGAGCCGGTGCTGTCGCTGCTGTCGACCGCCGAGGAGGTGCCGGTGCGGACCGGCAGCCTCGACCTGGTCACCGCGTTCAACAGCGTGCACCATTTCGACCTCGAGCGGTTCCTGGCCAGCGCGGTCAGGGTGCTGAAGCCGAACGGGCGGCTGTTCATCTACACCCGGACGCCGGAGCAGAACGCGCGGACCATCTGGGGCCGCCACTTCCCCGGCTTCGCCGAGCGCGAGCAGCGGCTGCACAGCGAGGCGGCCCTTCGGAAGGCCGTGCGCCGGACACCCGAACTGAAGCTGATCGACACCGAGACCCTCCGCCATCCCCGCTCGAGCACGCCTGAACGGCTCAGGGCCCAGGCCGAGGGGCGCCACTACTCGACCTTCTCCCTCTACCCGCCCGACGAGCTGCGCGAGTCCATCGCCACCTTCCTGGGCCGCCTGGCCGGCCCAGAGGTGTCCTGGGTCGACGAGCACCTCCTGGTGATCGCCGGCCGCGGCTCGCCGCGCCGGCGGAGGCGGTCGACGACCGCCGAGTCCACCGCCGCAGCCCCGCTCCCGGCGATGGAGCCGACCACCACATCGCCCGGGTAGCGCACCCGGGGAGCCAGGCAGGAGACCACCCAGCGTGCCCGAGGAGCCCCAGCATCCGGCGCCTGCCCCCGACGGACCTCGCCTGAGCCTGCGAGCTGACTGCGAACGCTGCTTCGGGCTGTGCTGTGTCGCGCCGGCCTTCTCAGCCTCGGCAGACTTCGCCATCGACAAAGCCGCCGGGCACCCCTGCCCACATCTGCGAACAGACTTCCGCTGCGCCATTCACCCCCGCCTCAGGCAGGAGGGCTTCCCGGGTTGCAGCGTCTACGACTGCTTCGGCGCCGGGCAGAAGGTCGCCCAGGTCACCTTCGGCGGACAGGACTGGCGGCGGACCCCACAGATCGCAGCGCAGATGTTCAAGGTGTTCACCATCATGCGCCAGCTCCATGAGCTGCTCTGGTATCTGACCGAAGCGCTGACGCTGCCCCCGGCGCGCCCGCTCCACGGTGAGCTCAGCCTCGCGCTCGACGAGACCGAACGCCTCACCCACAGCAGTCCCGACACGCTCGGGGAGCTGGACGTGACTGCACACCGACGAGACGTCAGTGCTCTCCTGCGTCGTACCAGCGAGCTCGTGCGAGCCGAAGCCCGGCGCCAGGGGATCGACCGCCGAGGAGCCGACCTCATCGGGAAGGACCTCAGCGGCGCCGACCTGGGCGGCGCCGACCTGCGAGGGGCATACCTCATCGGCGCCGACCTCAGCGGCGCCGACCTCAGCATGGCCGACCTCATCGGGGCGGACTTCAGAGGCGCCGACCTCAGCGGCGCCGACCTCACCGGCAGCATCTT
The DNA here is from genome assembly GCA_035490035.1 of Actinomycetes bacterium. GTDB lineage: Bacteria > Actinomycetota > CALGFH01 > CALGFH01 > CALGFH01 > CALGFH01. The sequence continues at coordinate 2,121 of DATHIG010000863.1, read as the reverse complement.
TCTCACCCAGTCCCAGCTCGATGCGGCGAACGGCGATCTCGACACGAAGCTGCCGCCGTCGCTCTCCCGCCCGGCGCACTGGTCGCCTTCGGAGAGCTCTATTGCAGCGCGGCGAGCGCGGGAACCGGAGTGGCGGTGGCGCGGGTGATGGCCGTGCTGAGCTTGCTGTTGAACTCGGTCCACCAGATCGCTGAGAGCGTCGAGACCGCCGGGAGGATGGCCTGGCGGATCCGCTCGGCGTCGGCGTCCGGCAGACGCCGGGCATGCGCCCACGTGGCGAGCAGCTGGTCCAGGTCGTGGAGTGCAGGACTGGTCATGCTTCATCCTCCAGGTCGAGGGCGGCGGCGAGCTGCTTGCGGGCCTGGCTGAGCCGGTAGCGGACGGTACCGGCCGGTTCACCGAAGGCCTCTCCGATCTGGCGGCTGGTCAGCCCCCCGGCGGTGGCCATCGAGAGGATCACCCGCTGCTCCTCCGGGAGGCGGCGGATCGCGGCATCGAGCTGGGCCAGGCGCTCGCCGAGCTCCGCCTGGAGGTGCGGCCCGGCGACGGTGGTCTCCCGGGTCGCGGCGTGGTGGCGCAGCGCGGCCTCGGCGGCCTGGCGGGCGGCGCTGGCGCGGTAGCTGTCGATCGCGAGGTTGCGCGCGACCGTGAAGATCCACGCGCGCTGCTGCTCGCCGGGGAGCTGCCCGATCTCCGACAGGCGGCGCCACACCCGCAGGAAGGTCTCCTGCAGCAGGTCGCCTGCCAGCTCCCGGTCGGCGACGCGGCCGAGGAAGTAGGCGTGCACGGCGTGGCGGTGCTGGTCGAAGATCCGGGTGAAGACCGCCGCGTCATCGCGGCTCGGAGTCATCTTCAGCCACCGTGATCTCGCCGACCTTCTCCGTCGTCAGCACCTGGAGTAGCCCGACGAGCTGTGCGGGCGCGACCATCTTGCCGACCAGGGTGATCTGCTCGACCTTCTCCCGCAGCAGCTCGGGTGGCACCTCGGGGTCGATCTCGAACCGTCCCACCAGCGCCAGGGACAGCGGCTGGTCCAGCAGATCGAAGAACGAGCGCCCGAACCGTTCCTTGCCGACGAAGAAGCGGGGCTCGCCCGTGTACCAGATGAGCTGGCCCTTCACGATGACGGCGGGGCCGAGCACCGGCTGGCTGTCCTGGGGGGCGAGCACCTGGCCGGCCACCACGATGCGCCGGTACCCCACCTTCGCCACCGGCCCGGTCACGATCAGCTGGCCGGCCACCACCAGGATGTCGTCGGGACCGCCGGTCGGGTTGGCCAGGACCGGCCCGCTGGCCCGGAGCTGGCCGGTCGAGACCTTGATGTCCTGCCCCTCGGCATAGGGGTAGTAGTCCACCGCGCCGGTCACCCGGGTCAGCCCGGCGCCGAGGGCCGACTCGCTGCCGTGCGGTGCGAGCACCAGCCCCATCACGATGACCTGGCGGTAGGCCACCCTCGGGACCGGGCTGGTGAGGATCAGGGTGCCGGTGACGACCAGCGCGGCGTTCTCCACGTCCGGGCCGGCCAGCGCCTCCCCGCCCATCACCAGCGCCCCGGTGTGCTCCCTGACCTCGACACCGTCGGGCACCGGGACCACCATGGCGACGTCGTCCATCGGGATGCCCACCGCCGCCGGCATCAGGGACTCCGGCACCAGCACGATCGCCACGTCGCTGATCCGGGTGATGCCGGCCAGATCCTCCGCCGAGGTCATGGACGTGAGATCGAGCAGGGCGACGTCCTGGATCACGCCCGCGAGCCGTCTGCCGGTCACGATCACGCCCTCCTGGCGTCGAGCAGCCGCAAGCCGGTCCGCACCAGCCCGAAGCCCGCCGCCTGCCGCAGCCGCCACCGGTAGCCGGCCAGTGACGGGCGCGCTCCGGCCTGGCTCGCCCTGGCGCGCGCCGCCAGCCGCTGCCGGTCCGCTTCGCGAACCCGGTCCCGCATTCTCGCCCGGACCTCTGGCTCAAGGTCGATCCACATCGCAACCTCCTCCGTCTTCGTCCAGCAGCCTTCACCCTGATACGACGGACGACGGGGCCGAGTGTTGGCGCGCGCCCTTGGCCTCGGCGTTCGCGATTGCCTGACTGGGCTCGACGCTGAGGACGCAACAGGCCCCTTGA
>DATHIG010000862.1:0-4904 GCA_035490035.1 Actinomycetes bacterium | reverse complement strand
GGCGAGGCGAGCAGTGTCGAGGTGATTTCAGGCCCTCGCCTGGCCGGGCCGCCAGGCGAGGGCCGTAGGTCGCACAGTAGGGCAGCTGACCCGAAAATTCACCGGTGACCGGGCAGACGGCGGTGACCCCAGTCGGTGATCATCCGAGGGGTCCGTGGACCGGTGTGGTCAGGCGGCTTCGGATTGGACGATGACGGCCTTGCCGTCTCGGATCACGATCCGCTGGCCGGTGACAGCTTGGAGCTGGGCGGCGAGGTTGCGCGCCCTGCGTTGGCTGTCGATGCGCGCGTCGTAGTGCTCGGCGCCCAGGTCACGGAACCGGGCTTCGGGGTCGGACAGCAGGTGGTAGACGATGACCAGCACCGAGTTGCCGGCGGCGACCATCGCCTTTTGCTTGCCGCGGCGTTTGGCGATCCGCCGGTAGCGCGCCCCCAAGAAGCTGTCGGTGCGGGCGGCGGTGGCGACGATGTTGCCCAAGGTCCCTGCCAGCCACGGGTTGCCCTTGCCGCGGCCCTTCGGCTTGGCCTTGCCGGCCGACTCGTGGAGCTGGGGGCAGAACTTGGCCCACGACACCAGGTGCGCGGCAGAGGGGAAGCGGCCCATGTCGACGCCGATCTCGGCGATCAGCTCCTGGGCGGCGGTGACCCCGACCCCGGTGACCTCATCGAGCTGGGCCACCTGAGACGCGAACGGGGCGATCGCCTCCTCGATCGTGGTGTCCAGGGCGGCGATCTGCTCGCTGAGCCGGTCGATGTTGTCCAGCATCATCCGCAGGATCACGGCATGGTGGTCGGTGAAGAACCCGCGCAGCGCCTCCTCAAGCGCCGCGATCTTGGCGCGCAGCCGGCGTTTGGCCAGCTGCGCCAGCACCTTGGGGTCGCGCTGCCCGGCGATCAGCGCCTCCAGCATCGCCCGCCCCGAGGCCCCGAAGATGTCGCTGGCGACCACCGAGAGTTTGATCTGCGCGTCCTCCAGCAGCTTCTCCACCCGCTGCATCTCGCGGGTGCGGTCGTGGATCAGCGACCGCCGGTAGCGGGTCAGGTCCCGCAGCTGCCGGATCGGGCGGGGGTGCACCAGCGAGGGCCGGCACATGCCCCGCTCGGCCACCTTGGCCAGCCACACCGCATCGGCCTTGTCGGTCTTGGGCCGCCCCGGCACGTTCTTGACGTCGCGTGCGTTGACCAGCCAGCACTCAAACCCTTCGGCTTCCAGCAGCCAGTAGACGCCCTTCCAGTAGTCGGAGGTGGACTCCATCACCACCCGGGTGACCCCCCAGCTGTGCAACCAGTCGGCCAGCGCCAGCAGCGCGCCGGTGGTGGTGGCATAGCCACGTACCTCCTGCAAACGCCGGCCCGGTTTGGACTCGTGCGGCACCCGCACGCACGCCTCCAGCGCCGCCTTGCCAAGATCCAGCGCGGCGACCCGCTCCACATGGAGTTCCTGCTCGTCGACCTCTTCCATTGCCAACTCCTGGATGGGGGGCAGGGGAAGGTCGCCCGCAGGAGCCAGCGGGGAGACGGAGAGGCGGACCCTCGTGCTCGTGGCAACAATGCGCAGCCCCATGGAGTGGCTCCCAGCGTCAAACTGACTTACGGCCTCACCTGCGCCAAGAAGCACCGACGTCGGCGGGCAACCCGCCCGATTTTCCCGCATGCGCGGCGTCCCAGCGGACCGGGGAACTGACTTGTCAGTGCAGGCGCGCGGCGATCTCGGCGTTGGCGGACCCCTCGGCGAGCAGGCTCATCGCTTGCCGCGGTGCCGGATCCGCTCGAACGGGGTGTGGCAGGCGGTGCAGATCCAGGAGGAGGTCATCACCGACGGGCCGACCATGCCGACCTGCTCCACCTGGTCGGAGTCGCACCAGGGGCAGGTCACGGTGGCGTCGTCATGCGCGGTGGCTCCAGACGGCGCTGCAGGGGGTTCCATCGCTCCCATGGTAGGTCCTCGTGGTCGAACCGCAGCTCGACACCGGCATCCTCCAGTACCGGAGCGACGCGGTCGAGGTAGGCCTGGCGGAGCTGGCGGTTGTCGCGGCCGAGCACGCCCTGGCCACGCAGGGTCTCGACCCCGCGCTCCCCCGGCCGGCCGAACCAGCAGAGCAGCTCCTCCAGCGACTCGTCGACGCGCGCCTGGAGCTGCGGCAGGCCGCCGGGCAGCCGGACCAGCTCGTGGACCCGGCCCTCGGCGAAGTCCCAGTGGAACGCCTCCTCCTCCAGCATCCGGGGCACCCGCCTGGCCAGCGCCTGGTAGCCGCCACCGGCCAGCGCCTCCAGCATGGTGGTGACGGCGGTGTCGACCAGCAGCAGCGCGGCGACCGCATGCGACCAGGTGGCGAACGGCCGGTCCAGCAGGGACACGCGGTAGGCGCGGGACCGCTCGGCCGGGTCGACCGGGCCGGGGAACGGCAGCTCCTCGAGCAGCGGGTACAGCACCCGGGCCTGGCCGAGCTCGCCCTGGGCGACGGCCGCGCAGGCCACCCCGACCTCCAGGCTGGGCGAGCCGACGGCCCACTCCGACAGGTGGCGGCCGAGCCAGTACTTGTTGTCGGCGAGGACCAGCAGGAGGTTGGCCACCGCCGGGCTGGTGTGGTCGTCAGCCACCGCCGGCCTCCGGTGCCGGCTGGCCGAGGACCCAGTGCACGGCCCGCTCGGGGAGCAGCACCAGCTCGACCCAGCGGTCGCCGAAGCGGTCGAGCGCGGCCGCCGCCGCGGCGGCGTCGCCGTCCGCCTCAACGGTGCCCTGCAGCTCCAGCGGCTCCGGATAGCTGGTGCGGCCGAGGACCCGGTAGCGCTCCACGCCGGCACCTACTCCGGGACGATCACTGGGACGACGGCCGAGCGGGGGGCGACGAACATCTCCTGCCAGCGGCGCTCGTCGTACATCATGAAGGCGAACACCTTGGCGTCCTTGGCTCCGACGGCCCTGACCGTGCCGACGTGGCGGGCCCGTTCCTCGCGGTCGTGGCGCGCATACACCTCCCAGACCTCCGCCGCCCCGGCGTCCACGCTCAGCTCACCCCGAGGGCGAGCAGGGCGATGCGGCCCTCCTCGGTCATGTCCTCCCGGCTCCAGGGCTCGAACAGCTCCTCCACCTCGACGCTCCCCACCCCGTCCAGGCGGCCCAGCCGGGCCTGGATGTCCTCGGAGAGCAGGTCGGTGCAGGGGCAGGCGATCGAGGTGAAGGTGATCCCGACGGTGACCGCCGGGCCGTCGATGCGGACCGTCCGGACCAGCCCCAGATCGACGATGCCGACCGGCAGCTCCGGGTCCTGGACCTCGGCCAGGGCGGCCCAGACGGCGGCCTCAGTTACCATGCCTACCCGACCCGCCGCCGGCGCTGCCGGTGGCCGCGCTGGATCAGGCCGACGAACTCCTCGTTGGCCGGACCGCGCCGCTTCCAGCGCTGCAGCACCTCGTCCCAGGAGATCGCGCCGCCCTCGACGTCCCAGCGCTTGGCGTCCTCCTCGAACCGCATCGGGAAGGGGCAGTCGATCAGGTACTGGCCGGTCTCCCGATCCAGGTGGGCCGGCACCGAGAACCCCAGCTCGTGGCAGAGCGGCACCGTGGCCGACATCCAGGTCTGGCGGAGCTGGTCGTTGGTCTGGCCCTTGAGCTGGTAGCCGACCTGCTCCTTGTGCTTCTTGAGGTCGTCGGGCAGCCCGAACCACTCAAGGGTGAGCACGAACATCCAGTCGATCGCCCGCTGGACGTCGGCCTGCTGCTCCGGGTCCTGGGACAGGATCTTCATCCAGCGCTCGCCGTGGCGCAGGTGGAAGGTCTCCTCGCGGTCGACCTTGACCAGCGCCCGCTTCCACGGGCCGTAGCTGGTGTTCTGGTAGATGTCGCTGAGCAGCACGAACCCGGCCCGGTCGTAGAAGGCGTTGGCGATCACCAGCTCCTCCCAGCGGTCCAGCGGCACGTCGAACGCGTAGGGGTACTTGAACGACTTGGGGTCGCGCTCGTAGATCAGCTCGTCGGTGTCGACGCCCAGGTCGCGCAGCATCCGGTAGCCGATGTGGGCGTGGCCCAGCTCGTCCTGGACGATGCTGGTGGCCGACATGTAGGAGTTGATCGACGGCGCGTCCCTGGCCGCCCGCAGGTAGGCCGGGGCGCTGATCAGCTCGGTGTCGGCCGAGACGATCAGCGTGCGCTTGAGCCCCTCGACGTAGGCGTCGCTGGCGGTGTCAAGGCCCTCGATCAGCTTGCCGGTCCGCAGTCGCTCGAGCAGCTCCGCCTCGGTCTTCAGCGCCATGCCTGCTCCCCGTCCACCGGGGCCTGGGCTCGCGGCCCGGACCCCCTCCCCGCGTCCTCATGATCCCTCTGTCTGACCGGTCAGTCAACCGCCGGCCGGGCCAGGCCGTGGTAGACCCGCAGCGCGTTGCCGCCGAGCACGCCGCGGAGGTCTCCGGGGTCGAGCTCCAGCTTGGCCACGGCCTTGGCGTTGGCGGCGATGCCGGGAGCCCCGGGCCAGTCGCTGCCGAAGATGCACTTGGCGGCCAGGCGGCGCAGGTCGAACCGGGCGTAGTAGGCGGGCAGACGCTGGGGTGGCAGGCCCGACAGGTCGATCCAGACGTTCTCCCGGGCCATGGCCAGGAACGCGGCCGCGTCGTACCACCAGCCGCGGCCGCCGTGCGCCAGCACCACCTTGAGCCCGGGCACGTTCTGGAGCACCTCGTCGATGGGGGCTGGGTCGCCGTAGCGGTTGACCGCCCCGGGGAAGGTGCTGGTGCCGGTGTGGAACACGACCGGCACGCCCAGCTCGGCGCAGCGCTGGTAGACCAGGTAGAGCACGCCCTCGGTGGGCGAGAACCCACCGTGGACCGGGTGCAGCTTGACGGCGGCGGCGCCAAGGGCGAGCTGGCGTTCCAGCTCCTCCAGGATCGGGTGGTGGAGGTGCGGGTTGAG
>DATHIG010000861.1:0-3549 GCA_035490035.1 Actinomycetes bacterium | reverse complement strand
GAGGTCGTGCAGCAGCAGCTTCATCCACAGCTCGAGCGCTTGGTGGACGACGATGAAGTGCAGCTCCTCGGGATGCGGCGGCCGGGAACGGGGCTGCTGCAGCGCCAGCAGCTCCGGGACCCGCAGGTAGCTGCCGTAGGTCAGCTCGTCCTCGCTCATCGACCCCCCTTGGTCGCAACGCCGGCCGCAAGAGCCTATCGCTGGTGGAACAGGAATTGCCCGCGGGTCGCCGCCTGCCTAGCATGAGAGCCGACGGGCGGCCTCGTTGAAGGGAGCAGCCGCGTGCGCAGGACAGCGATCCTCCTTGCCGGCATCGCCGTGCTTGCCCTGTTGCTCACCCCGGCGACCGGGACCGCCACCTCCCGCGGCGTCCCCGGGGTCGCCGCCCAGCAGCAGCCGAGCGACAGCCCGGCCCTGAACGCGCGCGGCCTCCAGCTCTACCAGAACGCCTGCGCCTCCTGTCACGGCCCCGACCCCAACGGGCCCAGCTACTACCCGCGGGTGCCGTCGCTCAAGGACACCGGCGGGGCGGCCGCGGTCGACTGGGCCCTGCGCACCGGCCGGATGCCCTGGAAGGACAACAAGGGCCCGGCGATCGAGCGGGGCGAGCCCCGCTTCAACGAGGAGGACATCCGCGCCCTGGTCGTCTACATCGGCAAGGCGGTCGGCGACGCCCAGGTCCCCCAGGTCGACCCCGCCCAAGGTAACCTCCAGCGCGGACGGGAGCTGTACGGCCAGGCGTGCGCGGCCTGCCACGGCATGAACGGCGCCGGGGCCGCCCTTGGCGGGGAGAACATCGCCGTGTCGCTGCAGAACGTGGAGCCGCAGGACGTGGCCGAGGCGATCAAGATCGGCCCCGGCCAGATGCCGGTCGGCGGCGGGCTGATCGACTACGAGTACGGCACCGCCTCCAGCACCCAGGAGGTCAACGACATCGCCCGCTACGTCGAGAGCCTGCGCACCGACCCCTACAACGAGGGCGGCGCCCCCATCGGCGGCAAGGGGCCGGTGCCCGAGGGGTTCGTGGCCTGGGTGATCGGCCTGGGGGGGCTGGTCCTGGCCGCCCGCTGGATCGCCGGGCGAGGCTGAGACCGGGAGTGGATGGGACCGCGACGGCATGAGTGACAGCGACCAGCAGGGGAGCGAGCGGGTGGACGTCGACCGCCAGCAGGAGCACGGACCGGCAAACCGGCAGCTGACCGACGACCAGCGCAAGGCCGGGCGGTCGGCCGGGATCGCGTTCGCGGTGACCGTCGTCGCCGGCGTCGGGCTGTTCGTCGTCTACTTCTCCGGCGGCCAGAACCAGCTCGAGGGGATCTTGTTCGCGGTGGCCCTTGGCGGCCTCGGCGTCGGGGTCGGCATCTGGGCCAACCGGCTGCTGGACGCCCGCGAGGTGGTCGAGGAGCGCCACGAGCTGACCAGCGGCCCGGCCGGCCGCCAGGCGTTCGAGGACGCCCTGGCCGCGGAGGTCGGGCCGGTCCTCGGCCGGCGCTCGATGCTGGTGAAGCTGCTCGCCGGGGCCGGCGGGGCGCTCGGCCTGGCCCTGCTGCTGCCGGTGCTGTCGCTCGGCCCGGCACCGGGCAACACCCTGAAGGTGACCCCATGGGCCCGGGGCAAGCGCGTGGTCGACGAGGAAGGCGAGCTGGTCACCCTCGGCTCGGTGCCCGAGGACGGCTTCATCACCGTGTTCCCCGAAGGCCACGAGGGCGCGGCCGACGCCCAGGCCCTGCTGATCCATGTCCGGCCGGGATCTCTCAAGCTGCCTGCCGACCGGCTGGCCGCGGTCCCCGAGGGCACCCACGTCGCCTACTCCAAGATCTGCACCCACGCCGGCTGCCCGGTGGGGCTGTACCGGGCCGAGAACCAGTCGCTGCTGTGCCCCTGCCACCAGTCGCAGTTCGACGTGGCCGACGGGGCCAAGCCGTACTTCGGGCCGGCCGCCCGTCCCCTCCCCCAGCTCCCGCTCGGGGTCGACGCGGACGGCGTGCTGGTCGCCCAGGGCGACTTCTACGAGCCGGTCGGCCCGGCGTTCTGGGACATGAATCGAGGCAAGCGATGATGGTGATGGAGCGCTCGCTCAAGTACCTGGACGAGCGGCTGGGCACGGCCAGCCTGGCCCGCAAGACCCTGCGCAAGGTGTTCCCCGACCACTGGTCGTTCCTGCTCGGCGAGATCGCCCTGTTCTGCCTGGTGGTGCTCGTCTTCACCGGCACCTTCCTGACCTTCTTCTACAACCCGTCGGTCGAGGAGGTCATCTACGACGGGCCCTACGATCCCCTGAGGGGCGCGCACGTCTCGGCCGCCTACGACTCGGTGCTGCGGCTGTCGTTCGAGGTCAGGGCGGGGCTGCTGATGCGCCAGACCCACCACTGGGCGGCCCTGGTGTTCGTGGCGGCGATCGTCATCCACCTGTGCCGGGTGTTCTTCACCGGCGCCTTCCGGCGCCCCCGGGAGCTGAACTGGCTGGTCGGGATCATGCTGCTGTTCCTGGCCCTCGGCGAAGGCTTCACCGGCTACTCGCTCCCCGACGACCTGCTCAGCGGCGTCGGCCTGCGGATCTTCTACTCGGTCACCCTGGCCATCCCGGTGATCGGCACCTGGGCCACCTACCTGCTGTTCGGCGGCGAGTTCCCGGCCGGCGACATCATCTCGCGGCTGTTCGTGTTCCACATCATGCTGCTCCCGGCGCTGCTGCTCGGCCTGGTGGGAGTGCACCTGGCCATCCTGGTGCTGCAGAAGCACACCCAGTTCCCCGGCCCGGGCCGGACCGAGCGCAACGTGGTCGGCAAGCGGCTGTGGCCCGAGCAGACCTTCAAGTCGATCTCGCTGCTGCTGTTCACCACCGCCGTGCTCGCCCTGCTCGGCGGCATCGCCCAGATCAACCCGGTCTGGCAGTACGGCCCGTTCGAACCGTTCAATGTGACCTCGCCGGCCCAGCCCGACTGGTACATCGGCTTCCTGGACGGCGCCCTGCGCCTCGGGCCGCCGTGGGACCTGAACCTGTTCGGTTTCACCATCTCCGAGGTGTTCTGGCCGGCCGTCCTGTTCCCCGGCATCGCCTTCGGGATCCTGACCCTGTGGCCGTGGATCGAGCGTCGCTTCACCAGGGACCGGGCCGAGCACCACCTGCTGGACCGGCCGCGGGACGCGCCCGTCCGCACCGGCATCGGCGCGGCCGGGCTGATGGTGTTCTTCATCATGTTCCTGGAGGGCGGCAACGACATCTTCGGGGTGCTGCTGTACGTCTCGGTGGAGACCATCACGCGGATCCTGCAGTGGGGCCTGCTGGTCGCCCCGGTGCTGACGTTCCTGGTCACCTACTGGGTGTGCAAGAGCCTCAAGCGCACCCACTTCCGCCCGGCCCAGGTCAACGCCGGCGTCCGCCTCAGCCGCAGCGCATCCGGCGATTACGAGACGGCCGCGCTGGAGCCGGCTTCCGAGGAGCTGGAGCCGACCTCGAAGTAGTCCCAGATCCATGTGGGGGGAGCTCCGGCTCCCTCCACCGCCACCAAGAGCGCCTGTGCCATTGCCGGGTTGGTCGGTTTGGTC
>DATHIG010000860.1:0-4227 GCA_035490035.1 Actinomycetes bacterium | reverse complement strand
GACCGCCAGCGGCTGCAGGTCCAGGCGCTTGGTGACCAGGAACGGCCACAGGAACTCGTTCCAGGGGCCGATGAAGGTCACGATGACCGCGGTCAGGATGGCCGGCTTGGCCAGCGGGATGGCGATCCGGGTGAGGATCTTGAATTCGGAGGCGCCGTCAAGGCGGGCCGATTCGAACAGCTCCTTGGGCAGCTGGAGGAAGAACTGGCGGAAGATGAACACCGCGGTGGCATTGACCGCGTACGGCAGGATCATGCCCAGGTAGGTGTCTCCGAGCAGGTAGCCGCGGACGATCATCACATACAACGGGACCATCAGCAGCTGGAAGGGCAGGAGCAGGATCAGCAGCATGGCGTTGAAGACCATGCCCTTGCCGCGGAACTCCAACCTGGCCAGCGCGTAGCCGGCCAGCAGGCCGAACACCAGCGTGGTGAGCAGCGCTCCGCCGGTGAAGATGCCGGAGTTGAGCAGGGTGCGGGGCAGGTTGATGGCCTGGTCGATGTCGCGCAGGTTGTCGAGGGTCAGGTTGGCCGGGTTGGGGAACGCCCCGGAGATGCCCGAGTTGGGCTCGCGCTGCAGCGCCCCGATGACCATGTAGTAGAAGGGGAACAGGAACACCAGCGCCCCGACGGTGAGGCCGAGCAGCGGCCACAGGCGACGCCGGGAGCGCCGGCTCGGCGGGGCGATCGGCGTGGCCTGCTCGTCGAGGACCTCGGCCGGCTGGGGCTGGGTCGCGGTGGCCACCGTCAGCTCCTCTCCAGCACGTAGCGGTTCACCAGCGAGACCGCCATCACCCCGAGGGCGAGCAGGATGCCGATGGCGGCCGCGTAGCCGGCCTTCCCCTGCTCGATGCCCTGGGTGTAGATGAGCAGAACCGGCGAGACCGACGCCCCCGCGGGACCGCCGCGGCCGGTGAGCAGGTAGGGCTCGGTGAAGAAGTTGGCCCCGGTGATGGTGGCCGCGATCACCACCAGGGTGGTGGTCGGGCGCACCCCGGGCACGGTGACCGCGGTGAAGCGCCTGACCGGTCCGGCCCCGTCGACCTCGGCCGCTTCGTACAGCTCCTCGGGGATGTTCTGCAGGGCGGCCAGGTACAGCAGCACGTAGAGGCCGAGCTGCTTCCAGGTGGCGAACAGCGCGATGATCGGCATCGCCCAGAAGCTGTTGACCAGCCAGGACGGCTCGGGAGCCAGCGGCCCGAGGATCGCGTTGACCAGGCCGTCGGAGTTGAACAGCCACAGCCAGACGCCGATCACGGCGACGCTGGCGGTGACGTAGGGGATGAAGTAGCTGGCGCGGAAGAAGGTCCGGAACGGGATCGCCGCGTTCAGGCCGGTGGCCAGCACCAGCCCGACGAACACGGTAAGGGGCACGTTGATGGCGATGAAGATGACCACGTTGAGCATGGCCCGGCGGAAGACCGGGTCGGCCAGCGCGGTGGTGAAGTTGTCCAGGCCGACGAACGGCCGTTCCACGATCGCCCCCGGGGCGGCGAAGAAGTAGTCGTGGAACGACATGTAGACGGCGAAGCCGAGCGGGTAGGCGAAGATGGCGACCAGGAACACCACGTAGGGGGCGACGAACAGGTAGCCGACCGGGTGCCGCCCCAGCAGCCGGCGTGCCAGGGGAGGCCGCGAGGTCGTCGCGGCGCTGGCGGCCATCGGCTCAGCTCCCCGCGGCCAGGGTCTTGACCTTCTCGGCGGCCTGGTCGAAGGCGCCCTTGAGGTCGCCCTTACCGAAGATCACGGCCTGGGTGTAGGCGTCGCGGAAGGTCTGCCAGATCTCTACCGAGTTGGGCACGTTGGGGACCTCGACGGTGCGGGCGGCCTGGTCGGCGAAGGTCTTGTAGTCGGGGTTCTTCTCGAAGTAGCTCGCGTACAGGCTCGGCAGGTTCTCGCGCATCGGCATCTGGCCGGTGAGCTCGAGCAGCTTGCCGTCCTGCTCCTGGGTGGTCGCGAACTTCAGGAACTCCCAGGCGGTGGCCCGGTTCTGGCAGCTCGAGTACATGCCGATCGACTTGGTGTCGGAGAAGGTCTGGATCTGCGCCGGGTCCTTGCCGCTACTGGTCGGCAGGGGCGCGACGCCCCAGTCCACCTTGTCGCCGTAGACCGCGATCGCCCACGGCCCGACGGTCGACATGGCCGCCTTCTGGTCGCCGAAGGCGTCGCCGTTGTACGGCTCCTTCTGGGCGAGGCCGTCGGCGTACAGCTGCTTCCAGAACTCGCCGACGGCAATGCCCTCGGGGGTGTTGAACTGCGGCTGGCCGTCGACCACCAGCTGCTTGCCGGTCTCGGCGATGAACAGCGGGTAGAAGTCGAACCAGGACTGGAAGAACTCGCTGGACGGGGCCGGCCAGATGGCCGCCTTGACGCCGCCCTTGTCGACCACGGTCTTGGCCGTCTGGAGGAACTCGTCGTAGGTGGCCAGCGGCGGGCTGTCAGTGTCGAGGCCGGCCTTGGCGAACACCTTCTTGTTGTAGAAGAGCTGCACCGGGTTGGTCTTCCAGGGCATCTGGTAGAACTTGCCGTCGGGGGACTTGTACTGGTCGGCCCTGCCGCCGACCCGCTCGGTCAGGTAGCTGGTGCCGTCGGAGAAGCTGTCCAGCGCGACCAGCCCGCCCTGCTTCTGGAACTGGGGCACCGCCGCCGGGGCGGTGTTCAGCACAAGGCATGGGGTGCTGCCGGCGGTGATCGAGGCGCCGATGACCTCCTCGGAGCTCTTGCCGGCCGGGATCTCCTCGGCGGTCACCTTCTGGTCGGCGTGGGCCTGGTTCCAGGCGGCGACGACCGCCTTGCCCCACTTCACCTCGTCCGGGTTGTTGGAGTACCAGATCTTGATCGGGCCGCTGGCCTGGGCGGCCTGGTCGGCCGGCTGGTCGCCGCCGCCGCGGGCGCAGCCCGCAAGGGCGAGGCCGAGGGTGGCGACGACCGCGATCCACAGGCGGATGCGGGGGCTGGGCATCGGGACCTCCTTGGTGCCGGGTCGGCTCACTCCGGTCGGGGCGGGCCGGTGGATGCTCGGAAGACGGGGCTGGCCGGGGGCAGCTCGACGTCGGGCGCCGGCTGGCCCTCGCTGACCGCCAGCAGCACATCGGCCGCGGCCTGGCCCCAGGCCAGCGCGTCCTGGCGGACGGTGGTCAGCGCCGGGGTGACGTGGGCGGCCAGGGGCACGTCGTCGAAGCCGGCCACCGAGAGGTCGGTGGGCAGCTCCAGCCCGAGCCCGATGGCCACCCCCATGCCGGCGATGGCCATCACGTCGTTGGCGTAGACGATCGCGGTTGGAGGGTGGGCAAGGGCCAGCAGCGAATGGGTGGCGGCTGCCCCGCCGGGCCCGGTGAAGTCGGCCACCAGCTCGGGTCCGGGAGCGATCCCCGCCGCCTCCAGCGTCTGCCGCCAGGAGCTCCGCCGGGAGGTCGCATGGACGTAGCCCTCGGTGCCGCCGACGAACCCGATCCGGCGGTGGCCGAGCTCCAGCAGGTGCTCGACCGTCCTGATCACCCCTTGCCGGTCGTCCAGAGTCACCATCGGGAACGGGCAGGGACCGGCCGGCCGGCCCACCGCCACCGCGGGGAGCCCGAGGCTGGCCAGCAGCGCGAAGCGGGGGTCGTCGATGCGCATGTCGTTGAGGAACACCCCGTCCACCCGCCCCTGCCTGACCAGGCGGCGGTAGCTGGAGGCCTCCGCCGCGTCGTCGTCGCCGACGACCTGCAGGACCAGGGCACTGCCCCGCTCGGCCAGGGTGGTCTCGACCCCGGCCAGGAACTGGGGAAACCACGGGTCGGCGCCGAGCAGCTCGGGGGACCGCCGCATGACCAGGCCGACCGCGAACGCCCGGGAGCGCGACAGCGCCCTCGCCCTGGTGCTCGGCTGCCAGCCGAGGTCCCTGGCCGCGGCCATGATCCGGTCGCGGGTCTGCGGGGCAAGGCCGGGACGGTCGTTGAGGGCGAACGAGACCGCACCCTTGGAGACGCCCGCCCTGCGGGCGACGTCCACGATGGTGGGGCCGCGACCTGCTCTGTCCGCCCCTGTGGATGGCGCCCTGCTCGGTCCCTGTGGGTGGCGCAATGCTCTACCCCTGTACGCCGGTCGAGTGCCGGGTGCCGGTGTGCCAGTGCAGGTCTGCTGGTGTGCCGTGAGCTGGTGTGCCGTGAGCCGGTGAGCCGTGAGCCGGGAGCCACGGTGCACCCTGTGGATACCAGGTTTCTCCCCTTGTTAAACCGGTTTAGTA
>DATHIG010000859.1:0-3029 GCA_035490035.1 Actinomycetes bacterium | reverse complement strand
CGCATTGTTGTTGACACCAACAAAGCGAGGGCTGCACTGGTGGCCACGATCCTGCCCTCGCTTTGTTGGTGTCAACAACAATGCGGGCAGGATCGTGGCCACCAGTGCAGCCCTGCGCCAGATCAATCAGGCTCGGATCCTCAACACCCTCCGAAAGGGCTCCTGGTCGCGGGTCGCACTGGCCGAGGAGCTCGGGCTGAACCGCTCTACGGTCACCGTCATCATTTCGGGTCTTCTCGAACAGGGTTTGGTCCGTGAGTTGGACGCTGCGCCGAGTGGCGCCAAGGCGAACGGCCGGCCCCGGGTCGGGGTGGCATTGCGGGGCAGCGGCGCCTACTTCGGCGGCCTGGAGTTGGGCAACGAACTGTTGACCGCCGTGGTCACGGACTTGACCGGCCGCGAGGTCGGCCGGGCTTCGGAGCCAACCCGTCCAGAGAACGGCCCGGAGAACGCCGAGGAGCGGCTGTGCGAGCTGTTGGCTGGGGTGGTCGGCGATCGGCACCTGGAGGGCATCGGTCTGACCATCCCCGGGATCGTCACCCCCGGGGGTCGGCTGGAGTGGGCGCCAACGCTTGACTGGCGCGATGTCAGGCTGGGCGATACAGCTCGGACCCGGTTCGACGTCGCGGTGTACGTCGAAAACGACGCCAACGCCGCGGCGCTGGCGGAGGAGCAGCTGCGCGAGGCCTCGGAGGGTGACAACTTGCTGTTTGTGCAGCTCGACTCCGGTGTCGGCGCCGGTCTGCTGGTCGACCGCCAGCTATACCGGGGCGGCGCTGGCCGGGTCGGTGAGTCCGGCCACATCCGGCTACCCGCCGCCGACGGGTCGACGGGCGCGGAGGTTGAAGAGGTGATCGGCCGGCAGGCCATCCTCCGGGCCTACAGGTCCGAGGCCGACCACGACGCCACCTGGGAAGACCTCCTCGCCGCGGTCGAAGCTGGCGAACCTACTGCCGAACATCTTCGGGACAGCTGGCAGGCCACGCTTGGTTGGCTGACCGCGGCGCTGGCGTGGACGCTCGACCCCGACGTGATCGTCTTCGGCGGACCGGCATCGGCTCTGCTGCAGTCCGACACCACGGCCCTCCACCGGTCCCTGCACGACAACGGCCCCGCCGGCATTGCCAACGCCTGGCGCCTGTCCAGTCTCGGACCGCAGGGCGCCGCACTCGGCGCGGTGGCCCTTAGCCAACGCGCGTTCTTCGCCATCCCCCCACTGCTGCAGCCCGGCAACTCCCGTGCCAGCTTGGAGGTCGCCTCCTAACCCCATCCGCCATCGCGGTCTCCGATTTGCATCGGTAACTTTGTTTGTTTGTCCAACCAACTCCTAACGAAAGGGGTAATCATGTTTCTACATCCACCACACACCGCCGCCCGTCTGTCGACGCGGCACTTCCGCCGCGTCGGCGCGATTGCGGTTTCGGTTGGTGCTCTCCTCTTCGCGGCCGCGTGCGGCGGCGGTGGGGGCAGCGCCCCGAACCAGGGAGCATCGGCAAGCGCTGATCCGTTAACCCAGCAGGGCCCGATCGAGTACTGGGCGGGCAAGGACGTTACCGGCAACTTGCCCAAGGTGATCGAAGAGTTCAACAAACAGCACCCCCAGGGCCAGGTCACCCTGCACGAATTGCCCGAGGCGGCTGACCAGCAGCGGCAACAGATGGTCCAGAACACCCAGATCAAGAACGACAAGATGGGCGTGCTGTACCTCGACAACGTCTGGACGGCCGAGTTCGCCGCCAACCAATGGATCATCCCGCTGCCGGAGGACAAGTTCCCCACCGACAAGTTCCTGCAGGCCCCGCTGAAGAGCGCTACCTACTTCGACAAGATGTACGCCTACCCGTACCAAACCGACGGCGGTTTGCTCTATTACCGAAAGGATCTGCTCGACAAGTACGACCTCAAGGCGCCGACCACGTGGGGAGAGATGACGGCCGCGTGCCAGAAGATCAAGGCGGGCGAGAACGATCCCAGGCTCTCCTGCTATGCCGGCCAGTTCCAAAAGTACGAGGGACTCACCTGTAACTTCGCTGAGGCCATCGACAGCGCCGGCGGTCAGATCACCGACGAGAACGGCAAGCCGAACGTGAACACCCCGGAGGCGCTGAAGGGTCTGAGCTTCCTCACCGACTCTTTCAAGGACGGCACCATCCCCAAGGCTGCGATCACGTGGAAAGAGGAGGAGAGTCGGCAGGCTTTCCAGAACGGTGAATTGATCTTCCTCAGGAACTGGGCCTACGTGTACAGACTTGCCCAGAAGACCGACGGATCATCGAAGGTTGCTGGAAAGTTCGCGGTCGCCCCGCTGCCTGGCCTCGACGGCCCCGGCGTGTCCACCCTCGGCGGCCATAACCTGGCCATCGGCACCTACGCCGCCAACAAGGGCACCGCAGCCGATTTCATCAAGTTCATGTCCTCCGAGGAGGCGGCCAAGGCCGATACGCTGGCCACCGGTCAAGCCCACGTCAATCAGGCCCTGTACTCCGACCCGGAGGTCCTCAAGAAGTTCCCGCACTTCCCGATCTTGCAGAAGTCGATCGAGACCGCCAATCCTCGTCCCAAGGTCGTCAAGTACGGCGACGCGACACTGGCCATGCAAGACGCCGCGTACGGCGCCCTGCAGGGTGAGGTCACTCCAGAGGCCGCGCTTAGTGGCCTGCAGACCAAGCTGGAAGCGCTGACCCAGTAGGCCACCGAACCCGGTAGGTGTGCCGGTTCCCGTTCCAAGCCCGGGCGGGGACCGACACGCCGCCATCAACTCAGCATCAACTGACATCGCCGAAGGAGCGATCATCTTGTCCGCCACCACTTTCAACATCGGGGTCCTCGGGGCCGGCCAGATCGCCCAGGCCGCGCACTTCCCCGCCGTACGCAAAGCCAAGACCGCGCAGCTGTACGCGATCTGTGACGCCGCTGACGACCTCCGTGAGCGGATGGCCGCCGTCCACCAGGCAACCACCACCTTCGCCGACTACGACGCAATGCTCGCCGACGACGAGGTCGACGCAGTGATCGTCGCCGTCGCCGAC
>DATHIG010000858.1:0-4770 GCA_035490035.1 Actinomycetes bacterium | reverse complement strand
CACCCCGCGGCGGTGGCCACGGTGCTGCTTGCGGTGCTTGACACGCTTGGGGGTCAGCATCGGTCGGTCACTCCTTGCCCTGCTCTGCCGCGGCCTCGGTCGCTGCCGGGGTCGGCGCGGCAACGGCGTCGGCAGCCGTCGCCGGCGCCTCGGTCTCGGCCGGCTTCTCGGCCGGCTTCTCGGCCGGCTTCTCGGCCGGCTGGGCCTTGGCCGTACGGCCGCCGCCCGAGCGGCCGCTGCCGCTGCCGCTGCCGTTGCCGTCGCGGCCGCGGCCCGAGCGGCGCTGCTCCCCACCCGGTCCGCCGGCGGCGGCCCTGGCGCGGGCGCGGGCCCGGTCGGCCTCCTGCTCCTCTCGCGAGGGCAGCACGTCGCCCCGGTAGATCCAGACCTTCACGCCGACCATCCCGAAGGTGGTGCGGCCCTCGGCCAGGCCGTAGTCGATGTCGGCCCGCAGGGTGTGCAGGGGAACGCGGCCCTCCCGGTAGAACTCGGTGCGGGCCATCTCGGCGCCGCCGAGGCGACCCGAGCACTGCACCCGGATGCCTTTGGCGCCGCCCTTCATGGCCGAGTTGATGGCCCGGCGCATCGCCCGCCGGAACGACACCCGGCTGGCCAGCTGCTCGGCGACGCCCTGGGCCACCAGCTGGGCGTCGGTCTCGGCGCCCTTGACCTCGAGGATGTTCAGGGTGACCTGCTTGCCGGTCATCTTGTCGAGGTCGGCCCGGATGCGGTCGGCCTCGGCGCCGCGGCGGCCGATGACGACCCCCGGCCGTGCCGTGTGGATGTCGACCCGCACCCGGTCGCGGGTACGTTCGATCTCCACCCGGGAGATGCCGGCGTGGCTGAGGTTGCGCTTGAGGTATCTGCGGATCTCGATGTCCTCGTGCAGGTACTTCTTGTAGTCCTTCTCGCTGAACCAGCGCGACTTCCAGTCGGTGGTGATGCCCAGCCGGAAGCCGTACGGGTGGATCTTCTGTCCCATTACGAGGCCTCCCTGGAGTCGACGATGACGGTGATATGGCTGGTCCGCTTGTTGATCCGGTAGGCGCGGCCCAGCGCCCGCGGCCGGTGCCGCTTCAGGGTGGGGCCCTCGTCGACGAACGCCCTTGCCACGAACAGGTTGTCTGCCGGCAGCTGGAAGTTGTGCTCGGCGTTGGCGATGGCCGAGTCGAGCACCTTGCGGACCGGGAGCGCGGCCGCCCGCGGGGTGAACTGCAGGACCCGGCGCGCCTCCTCGACGTGCAGGCCGCGGATGAGGTCCACGATCCGGCGCGCCTTGAACGGCGTCACCCGGACGAACCGAGCCTGCGCCTTCACTTCCATATCGGCTTACCTCACTCCTGTTGCCCGCTCCTGCGAGCGGTGAATGCGGAAGGTCCGGGTCGGTGCGAACTCTCCGAGCTTGTGGCCGACCATGGCCTCCGAGATGTACACGGGGACGTGCTTGCGCCCGTCGTGGACCGCGATCGTGTGCCCGACCATGTCGGGGATGATCGTGGAGCGCCGCGACCAGGTGCGGATCACCCGCTTGTCGCGCTTGCGGTTCAGCTCGTCGATCTTCTTCAGCAGATGATCGTCGACGAACGGACCCTTTTTGAGTGACCGCGCCATCGTCAGTTACCTCGCCTTCCTGCGTGCTGCAGACCCTGGTCCATCGGGGGGGCAACCAGCGCCCCCCCGAACCCCCCCAGGGGGGCCGGGATGCCAGCGTGCCGTGACATCGGCATCTACCGTCCTCTCCCCTTGCGGCGGCGGCGGACGATGAGCTGGTCGGAGGGCTTGCGCTTGCGGGTGCGACCCTCGGGCTTGCCCCACGGGCTTGTCGGGTGGCGGCCACCGGAGCTCTTGCCCTCGCCGCCGCCGAGCGGGTGGTCGACCGGGTTCATGGCCACACCGCGGGTGGTGGGCCGCTTGCCCTTCCAGCGGTTGCGACCGGCCTTGCCCCAGCTGATCAGCTCCTGCTCGGCGTTGCCGACCTCGCCGACGGTGGCCCGGCAGGCGGTCAGCACCTGGCGGATCTCGCCCGACGGCATCCGCAGGGTGGCCAGGGTGCCCTCCTTGGCCAGCAGCTGGATGCCCGACCCGGCCGAGCGGCCCATCTTGGCGCCGCCGCCCGGACGGAGCTCGACGTTGTGGACGATGGTGCCGACCGGGATGTTCTTGATCGGGAGGGCGTTGCCCGGCTTGATGTCGGCCCCCTCGCCGGACTCCACCATGTCGCCGACCTTGAGGCGGGTCGGCGCCAGGATGTAGCGCTTCTCGCCGTCGAGGTAGTGCAGCAGGGCCAGGCGGGCGGTGCGGTTGGGGTCGTACTCGATCGCGGCCACCTTGGCCGGGACGCCGTCCTTGGTCCTGCGGAAGTCGACCATCCGGTAGCGCTGCTTGTGGCCGCCGCCCTGGTGCCGGGTGGTGATGCGCCCGTGGACGTTGCGGCCACCCTTCTTGGGGCTGGGGGCCAGCAGCGCCTTCTCCGGGGTCTTCTTGGTGACCTCGACGAAGTCGGCCACCGAGCTGCCCCGCCGTCCCGGCGTGGTTGGCTTGTGCTTGCGGATACCCATGGCTACCTGGCCTCGAAGATCTCGATCTTGTCGTCAGCGTGGAGGGTGACGAGGGCGCGCTTGGTCGCCTTGCGGACGCCGAGGGTCCGCCTGGTCCGCTTGCGCTTCCCCTTGCGGTGCAGGGTGTTCACGTTCATCACCCGGACAGAGAAGATGGACTGGATGGCTTCCTTGATCTCCGTCTTGTTGGCGTCGGGGTGGACGATGAAGGTGTAGGTGTTGGCGTCCAGCAGGGCGTAGGACTTCTCGCTCACCACCGGCTTGAAGATCACGTCGCGAGGGTTCTTCACTTGGCGTCACCCTCCTCGAGCACCAGTTCCTCGTCGGCCGCCTGGTCGCTGGTCGCGCGGCCAAGGAAGGCGTCCAGCGAGTCGCGGGTGAACGCGATCACGTCGCTGGCCAGCACGTCGTAGGTGTTGAGCTGGTCGAAGGTGATCAGGTGGACGGCCGGCAGGTTGCGGAAGCTCTTGATCGCCGCCTCCTCGAGGCCGTCGACCACGAACAGCAGCTTGCGCCCGCCGAACCCGAGGGTCTCCAGCAGCTCGACCGCCCTCGCCGTCCTGGGGACGTCGAAGTCCAGGCCGTCGACGACGACCAGGTTGCCCTCGCCGTGCCGGTCGGTGAGGGCCGAGCGCAGGGCCAGCACCTTCTCCTTCTTGTTGACCCGCAGGCTGTGGTCACGGGGCGTCGGCCCGAACACGACCCCGCCGCCGCGCCACTGGGGGGCTCGGATCGAGCCCTGGCGGGCCCGGCCGGTGCCCTTCTGGCGCCAGGGCTTCTTGCCCCCGCCGCGGACCTCGGCGCGCGTCTTGGTCGAGTGGGTGCCGGCCCGGGCGGCGGCGAGCTGGGCCCGCACCACCCGGTGCATCACCGGCACGTTCACCTGCACGGCGAAGATCTCGTCGGGCAGCTCGACCGAGCCGGCCTTCTTGCCGCTGGCGTTCACGACGTCGACCTTGGCCATCAGGCGCCGACCCCCTTGACCGACGACCTGAGCATCACCAGGCCGCGCTTGGGTCCGGGTACGGCGCCCTTGACCAGGAGATGGTTGCGGTCGGGGTCGGCCTTGACCACCTCGAGGTTGAGGACGGTGACCCGCTGGTGGCCCATGTGACCGGCCATCCGCATCCCCTTGAAGATGCGGGCCGGGGTGGCGCAGGCGCCAACCGAGCCTGGCGAGCGGTGCTTGCGCTCGGTGCCGTGGGAGGCGGAGAGGCCCTTGAAGCCGTGCCGCTTCATGACGCCGGCGAAGCCCTTGCCCTTGGAGACGCCGACGACGTCGATCCGGTCGCCGGGGGCGAACACGTCGGCCTTGAGCTCCTGGCCGAGGGTGTACTCGCCGGCGTCGGCGGTGCGCAGCTCGACCAGGTGGCGCCTGGCCTCCACGCCCGCCTTCGAGAAGTGCCCGGCCCGTGGCTTGGTGACCCGCTTGGCCTTGATGTCGCCGAAGGCGAGCTGGACGGCGGCGTAGCCGTCGCGCTCCCGCGACTTCACCTGGGTGACCGTGCACGGCCCGGCCTGGATGACCGTCACCGGCACGACCCGGGCGTTCTCGTCGAAGATCTGGGTCATGCCCAGCTTCGTCCCGAGCAGGCCCTTGAAGGTGGCTGTCCTCGTCATGGCTTGCTCTCGATGTTTGCATTGGGCCCGAGCAGGCCCTTGAAAGCGGTTGGCCTTGTCATAGCTTGATCTCGATATCCACGCCGGCCGGCAGGTCCAGGCGCATCAGGCTGTCAACGGTCTTGGGAGTCGGGTCGAGGATGTCGATGAGCCGCTTGTGCGTGCGCATCTCGAAGTGCTCGCGCGAGTCCTTGTCCTTGTGGGGACTGCGGATCACGCAGTAGACCGACCTCTCGGTGGGCAGGGGGACCGGCCCGGCCGTGCGCGCGCCGGTACGGGTCACCGTGTCGACGATCTTGCGTGCCGACTGGTCGATGATCTCGTGGTCGTACGCCTTCAGGCGGATACGGATCTTCTGGTTCATCGCACGACCTCCGGTCGTGCGAAACTCTGAAGGATGAATTCCATCATGATCCTATTCCACCGATGCGATCCTCTGGATCGCATCACTTGAGGATTTTGATGACGCGGCCGGCGCCGACGGTGCGGCCGCCTTCGCGGATGGCGAACCGTAGCCCCTCGGTCATGGCGATCGGCTGGATCAGCCGGACCACCATCTCGGTGTTGTCACCCGGCATGGCCATCTCGGTCC
>DATHIG010000857.1:0-2197 GCA_035490035.1 Actinomycetes bacterium | reverse complement strand
CGCCACCAGGACCCGTTCCAGCATCCCTTCCTGCCCGACAATCACCCGCTTGATCTCAAACAACGCCGCCTCGAGGGTGGCCGACGGGTTGCCGGGGTCGGCGACGGTGAGGCGGCGAGGATCGCTCTCGGTCATGTGGGCTCCTTGGGGTGCAGGTAGGGCACAGGTCGTCAGGGGAGCCGGGCGCCCCGGCGGGCCCGCAGGGCCCCGGCGGCGGCCAGCAGGAGCAGGCCGGCCGCGGCGAACGCGACCGTCACCTCCCGCTCCTCGATGCGGAAGCCGATGCGGGAGCCGAGGCTGTCGTACACGGCGGTGAGGTTCTGGCTGGTCGGCGCCTGGAAGAAACGCCCGTTGCTGGTTTCGGCGATCCGGGCCAGGCTGTCCGGGTCGGGTGGGACGGGCTGGATGCGGGTGCCGCCGAACGCGTTGGGCTGCCGCAGCACCCCGCCGGCGGTGCCGAGGGCGATGGTGTAGACCGGGACCCCGAGCTGGCGGGCCCGGTCGGCCTGTTCGAACGGGTCGCCACCGGCCGAGTTGGCGCCGTCCGACAACAGCAAGGTCACCGCCGGCGGCCCGGCCGTCCGGTCGGTTCCGGGATCGGGGGAACCAGACCCCGACCCGCCCGACCCCGACCCGCCGGATCCGCTGGGGGTCGGAGGGGCGGCACCGGGGCCGGCCGGCTGGCGGGCCGACTCGATCACGTCGAGGGCCCGGGCGAGCCCGTCGCCCATGGCCGTCCCGCCGTTGGCGCTCAGCGTGTCCAAGGCGTTGCGCACCGCCTCCCGGTCGGTGGTCGGCGGCACCAGCGTCTCGGCCTCGCTGGAGAAGGTGACCAGCCCCACCTGGAAGCGCTCGGGCAGGCGGTCGAGGAAGCGGTTGGCCGCCCGCTGGGCCGCCTCGATGCGGGTCGGCTCGACGTCGTCGGCGTTCATCGACCCGGACACGTCGATCACCAGCATGACGGTGGCCTCGTCGCGGGGGACCGGGACCCGGGCCATCGGCTTGGCCGCGCCGAGCAGCAGGGCGGTGAGGGCGAGCAGCAGCAGGGCGGCGGGGATCCAGCGAGTCCGGCGCTCCCGCTCGACCACCCCGGCGAGCACGTCGAGGGCCGGGTAGCGGATCGCGTAGCGGATCCGTCGCCGCCTGGCCAGCACGAGGGCGAGCACGGTGAGGGGAAGCAACGGCAACGCGAGCAGCGCCAGGGGAGTGGCAAACGTCATCGACGGCTCCTGGCTCGCGGTGTCCTCCCCCTAGGCTGCCACGATCGCCGAAGGCACGTAAGTGTGCCGTCAAAGATCACCGGACGCGGTACCCTTGCGCCACGGTCGTCCGGTGGGGCGGGGCGAGCGGGATCTTTACCCTTCAGCCGGAGAGCGGCGCGCTCATCCGGGTTCGGGCTCCCGACTCCTGGCCCCGCCCCACCGGAATCCTTCCGTCCCGCAGTTGCCGTGCGCCTGCGTGTGCTCGCGTGGCAGGCTGCTGGCCATGGATCCGCACGTCGCCGCCAACAAGGCCCTGTGGAACGAGTGGACCCCGATCCATGTCCGCTCGGAGTTCTACGACGTCGAAGGCTGGAAGGCCGGCCGTGCCGGCGACGACCTGAACCCGCTCCTGGTCGAGGAGGTCGGCGACGTCGCCGGCAAGGATCTGCTCCACCTGCAGTGCCACTTCGGGCTCGACACGCTCTCCTGGGCCAGGCGGGGGGCCAGGGTCACCGGGGCCGACTTCTCGGAGCGGGCGATCGAGCAGGCCCGGCTCCTGAGCGCCGAGACCGGCCTGGACGCCACCTTCGTACTCTCCGACGTCGTCGACCTTCCCGCGCACCTGGAGGGCGACTTCGACGTGGTGTTCACCTCCTTCGGGGCGATCAACTGGCTGCCCGACCTTCCCCGCTGGGCCGAGGTGGTGGCTCATTTCGTGCGCCCGGGCGGGTTCTTCTACATCGCCGAAGCCCACCCGTTCGCCTGGGTCTTCGACGACGACGATGCGGCCACCGAGCTCCGCCTCCACTACCACTACTGGCCGTCCGCGGAGCCGCTGGTGTTCCGCAACGACGGGTCCTACGCAGACCCGGATGTCCCTGTGACCGAGCCGTTCGAGTACGCCTGGCAGCACAGCATGGGTGAGATCATCACCTCGCTGGCGGCGGCCGGGCTGCGCATCGAGTACCTCCACGAGCACCCCTGGGTCCCCTGGA
>DATHIG010000856.1:0-4224 GCA_035490035.1 Actinomycetes bacterium | reverse complement strand
GCTGCTCGCCTTTGCCCTGTCGATCGACGACTTCGTGGTCACCAGCTTCGTCAGCGGCCAGGTCGAGACCTTCCCGCTCTGGGTGTACGGGGCCACCCGGGTCGGGGTGCCGCCGCAGGTGAACGTGATGGGCACGCTGATCTTCCTTGGAGGGGTCGCCATCGCGGTGGGCAACGCCGTGCTGGCCCGCCGCCAGCGGGCATGACCCACGAGCGTAAGGAGCAGGCAATGGCGCTTCGCAAGCTGCAGAACTTCATCGGGGGCGAGTACCGCGACGCGGCCGACGGGCGCACCGCGACCCTGGTCAACCCCTCGACCGGGGAGGGCTTCGCCGAGGCCCCGGTCTCCGGCCAGGCCGACGTCGACGCGGCCATGCAGGCGGCCGAGCGCGGCTTCGAGCAGTGGCGGGACGCCACCCCGTCGGAGCGCAGCCTGGCCCTGCTCAAGATCGCCGACGCCATGGAGGAGCGGGCGGAGGAGCTGGTCCGGCTGGAGAGCGAGAACACCGGCAAGCCGGTCCAGCTCACCCTCGACGAGGAGGTCCCGCCGGCCGTCGACCAGATCCGCTTCTTCGCCGGCGCCGCGAGAATGCTCCAGGGGCTGTCCGCCGGCGAGTACATGGCCGGGCACACCTCGATGATCCGGCGCGAGCCGGTCGGCGTCTGCGCCCAGGTCACCCCATGGAACTACCCGTTCATGATGGCGGTCTGGAAGTGGGCCCCGGCGATCGCGGCCGGCAACGCGGTGGTCCTCAAGCCGAGCGACACCACCCCGGTGACCACCGTCTGGATGGCCGAGCTGATGAGCGAGTTCCTGCCCGACGGCGTGATCAACGTGGTCTGCGGCGACCGTCAGACCGGCGCCACCCTGGTGGCCCACAAGACCCCGGCCATGGTCTCGATCACCGGCAGCGTCCGGGCCGGCCGCGAGGTGGCCAAGGCGGCCGCCGACGATCTCAAGCGGGTCCACCTGGAGCTGGGCGGCAAGGCCCCGGTGATCGTGTTCGACGACGCCGACGTCGCCGCGGCGGCCGAGATGATCGCCGCCACCGGCTACTTCAACGCCGGCCAGGACTGCACCGCCGCCACCCGCGTGCTCGCCGGCGGCCAGATCCACGACGACTTCCTGTCCGCCCTGGTCGAGCAGGCCAAGGGAACCAGGACCGGCCCCCCCGACGACGAGGACGCCGCCTACGGCCCGCTGAACAACTCGGGCCAGCTGGCCAGGGTCGAGGGCTTCCTGAAGCGCGCCCCCGACCACGCCGAGGTGGCCATCGGCGGCCACAAGCTCGACCGGGGCGGCTACTTCTACGAGCCGACCGTTGTCAGCGGCCTGGAGCAGGACGACGAGCTCATCCAGCAGGAGGTCTTCGGCCCGGTCATCACCGTGCAGCGCTTCGACGACGAGGAGAAGGCCCTGGCCTGGGCCAACGGTGTCGAGTACGGCCTCGCCTCCAGCGTCTGGACCCGCGACCACGGCCGCGCCATGCGCATGGCCCGAGCGCTCGACTTCGGCTGCGTCTGGATCAACACCCACATCCCGCTGGTCGCCGAGATGCCCCACGGCGGCTTCAAGCACTCCGGCTACGGCAAGGACCTCTCCCTCTACGGCTTCGAGGACTACACCCGGGTCAAGCACGTGATGTCCAACATCGAGGGCTAGCCCGCGGCACCGATCTGGACCTCGCGGGATACGGCGCCGGCGGCGAGGAGGGCGAGCAGCCGGTCGCCCTCCTCGCCGACGGCGGTGTGGTCCTGCCCCGAGAGCGGGCCCAGGGGCTGGACGAACAGGGTGGCCGCCTTGCGGTCAAGGGTCAGGCGCCAGGCGCCGCGGACGAAGCCGTCGACCAGCAGCGGGGACCAGTGGAGGTCGTCGGTGGGCCATCCGCCGGCGGCGTCGCCGGCGATGTGGGCCCGGTCGGCGTGGGCCAGGAGGACGTTGTCGTACTGGGGCAGGAAGCGCACCGGCGCGGGCGTGTCCGGGTCGGGTCGGGGGGCGTCGGGCAGATCGAACAGCTCCTTGCCGTTGCGGTTGCGGAAGGTGCGGAGGCGGGGGCGGAGGCGCTCGATCACCTCGCGCAGGCGGGTCAGGCCGGACCAGGCTTGGACGTCCATGACGCCGGCCGGGCCGAAGGCGGCCAGGTAGCGCAGGACCAGGTCGTCGATCGACGGGTCGGGATCGGGCGGGCGGCCGAGCCAGGACTCGGTGGCGGACCAGGTCGGCAGGCCCTTCTCGCCCCAGACGCCGCGGGGTGGGATCTGGACCACCGGCACCAGGTGGCGGACGGCATAGGCGAGGGAGCTGGCGTCGTACTCGGGCCACCGCTCGCCAAGGAGCTTGCGGAGCTGGGCGGTGGTGCGCGGCTGCTCGTCCAGCAGCGCCCGGCCGGTGGCCAGGACGGCCTCGACGTCGACCCCCTTGATCTTGCGGCCGAAGGGGCTGCCGGTCCAGAAGCCCCGCTCCAGCACCGGCCGCAGCAGGGGGTCGAGGGCCACGCTGTCGCGGGCGGTGACCAGGTGCAGGGTGGTCCGCATGAGCGGGCTGCGGACGGCCTGCCGGTCGGCGATCAGCCGGCCCAGCTCGTGCGGGTCGAAGCCCACCAGTCGTGTCCACAGCCCGACATAGGGGTCCCGCGGCTCCTGGGCCTGCATGCCCACCAGGTGCTCGACCGTCTCGGCGGCGGACCGCCGCTCCCGGCGCAGCAGCAGCTGCCGCTCTAGCAGCGCCCGGTTCAGGGCGCGCCGCCCGAGCAGGTTCCCGGGCCCTTGGCTGGTCATTGCCGGCGAAGCCGGCGGAAGAAGGTGCGCACGTCGCCGACCAGGAACTCGGGGGCTTCCATGGCGGCGAAGTGGCCGCCACGCTCGAACTCCGACCAGTGGACGATGTTGTGGTCGCGCTCGGCGATCTTCCTGACGGCCACGTCCGCGGTCAGCGACACGGCCACGCCGGTCGGGACGGTGCCGCGCTCGGCGGGCGCCCACAGGCTGGGATCGTGATAGGTCTCGTAGTACAGGTTGGCCGATGACCCGGCGGTGGCGGTGAACCAGTAGATGCTGACGTTGGTGAGCAGGTGGTCACGGTCGACGGCGTCCTCGGGCAGCTCGGCCGAGGCGTCGGTCCACTCCTTGAACTTCTCGACGATCCAGGCCAGCTGCCCGGCCGGGGAGTCGTTGAGCGCGAAGGCGATCGTCTGCGGCCGGGTGCCCTGGATGTGGCTGTAGCCCATCATCTCGTCCTGGAAGTGCTTCATCCGGGCCATGCGCTGCTGCTCGGCCTCGGTGAGGTCGGCAAGCTCGGCCGGGTCGCCCGAGGGGAAGGTGACCAGCGCGTTGACGTGCACGCCGAGAACGCTGTCCGGCGCCCGCCGGCCGACGACCGGAGCCACGAAGGCGCCGATGTCGCCGCCCTGGACGCCGTAGCGGTCGTACCCGAGCCGGGCCATCAGCTCGATGAACGCCTTGGCGATCCGGCCGTGGGTCCAGCCCGGCTCGCTGAGCGGCCCGGAGAACCCGAAGCCGGGGATCGAGGGGATGACCAGGTGGAAGGCGTCGGCCGCCTCCCCGCCGTTGGCTCGCGGGTCGGTCAGCGGCCCGACCAGGTCAAGGAACTCAACGATCGAGCCAGGCCAGCCGTGGATCAGCAGCAGCGGCAGGGCGTCGGGCTCGGGGGAGCGTACGTGCAGGAAGTGGATGTTCTGGCCGTCGACCGACGTGGTGAACTGGGAGAGCTGGTTCAGCCGGGCCTCGTGCCGGCGCCAGTCGTAGGACGTGCGCCAGTAGTCGGACAGCTCCTTGACGTAGTCCACCGGCACACCGCGGTCCCAGCCGACGCCGGGGAGCTCAGCGGGCCAGCGGGTGCGGGCCAACCGGTCGCGCAGGTCGTCCAGGCCGGCCTGGGGGACGTCGACGCGGAAGGGTCGGATCTCGGCATCGGGCACGGCGCCTCTCCTTAACCGGAACGGATAGTTCTGTTCCAGTGTAGCAGAACGGAATGATTCATTCCACCAAAAGGGGGCGGCGGGTGCCAGGTCACCACATGCAACGGACTCGCGCCGGACGGGCTGCGCCAGCCTGGTCCGGAGGGCCGCCACGAACCTGTAGCCCTCCTCCAGCTCGAGGCTCATCACCCGCTGGACCGGGGTGCCGGGCTCGGGGCCCGAGATCAGGTCGTAGGACCGGCCGCCGTGGTGAGGGGTTCGGTGGTCGGCGGTGCGGTGGTGGGGGG
>DATHIG010000855.1:0-4242 GCA_035490035.1 Actinomycetes bacterium | reverse complement strand
CAGCGCCTCGGACACGCCACCATCGCGATCACGATGGACACCTACAGCCACGTCATTCCGGGGCTGGACGAGCAGGCCGCCGAGACGGTCGCCCGCCTGATCCTGGGGGATGGCGAGGCCATCGCCGACCTGTCCGCTAACAAACCGCTAGCAACCGGCCCGGGTAGCGACTGACGTGGGAAGGAGGTGAAGCGCGAGACCGCAGCTCAGGTGGGGTGTCGGAGGGGGGACTTGAACCCCCACGCCCTATCAGGGCACTAGGCCCTCAACCTAGCGCGTCTGCCTATTCCGCCACTCCGACGTGGTGAATCTTGGTGCGGCCGGATTGTAGCAAAGGGCGTACGCCGTCGAGGTCAGGCGGGGAGGCTGACGGCGGCCAGGTCGAGGGTGCCCCAGGGGGGGAGGTCGAAGCCCCGGATGGCGGGGGTGAGGACGGCGGGGTGGTTGGCGGTGAGGAGGGGGGCGACGGGCAGGTCGGCGTGGATGGCGGTTTCTGCCTCGCGGTAGCGCGTCGTCCGGGTGGGGTCGTCGGCGGTGGCGCGGGCCTGGTCGAGAAGGCGGTCGACGGGGGGGCTGCTGTACCCGGCGAGGTTGGCGGTGCCGTGGGTGGCGAACTGGGCGGTGAGGCAGGCGTCTTGTCGTGGGTAGCGGGCAGTCTGGCGCACCAGGGTGGCCTGGGTCTTGGGGGTAGGGGTGGAGGCGAGGCTGAGCTTGACGCCGGCGGCGGCGAGGTCGTCGGCGATCAGGCCGGCGATGCGGCGCCCCTGGCTGCCGGGGGGGACCGTGAGGGTGATCGGGTCGCTGCCGGCCTTGGCCTTGGCGAACAGGGATCGGGCCTCGGCCGGGTCGTGCGCGCAGGCCGGGCAGGATGGGGCAGGCCCCGACCCGCCGCCGGTGCCCGAGCCGGCGGGGTCGGCGCCCGGGGTGCCGGGGGGGACCAGGCGGGCCGCGGGCGTGGCGGCCATGGTGGCGGCCAGGCGCTGCCGGTCGATGGCGAGAGAGAAGGCCTGGCGCCAGCGGGGGTCGCGAGCTGGTCTGGACGTCAGGTTGAAGGCCAGCTGCCAGCTGGTGAGGGTCGGGCCTTGGAGGAGGCCGGGTCGGGTGCGGCCGTCCGGGGAGGGGCCGTGGACGGTGCGGGCGGCGGCCAGCTGGTCGGGCGGGACGGGGGCGAACGCGACCTTGCCGTACTGCAGCTCCAGCCAGGCGGTCTGCTCGTCGGGGACGGTGTGGACGCGGACCCGGTCGAGCAGGGCGGGGCTGGACCAGTAGGCCGGGTTGCGCTCCAGGGTCAGGGGGCGGGCCGGGGTGGCGATGCGGAAGGGGCCGTTGCCGATCGGCCTGGCCAGGTAGGCGGTCGGGTCGTCGGCGGCCAGGGCTTCGGGCAGCGGGGACAGGGGGAGGGCGGCCACCACGGCGGGGAGGTCGGCGAACGGCTGATCGAGAACGACCCGGAGGGTGGCCGGGTCGGGGGCGTCGAGACCGGTGATCGAGCGGGCCGTGCCGGCGCTGTAGGCCCGGTAGCCGGTGACCTCCGACAGCAGGGCGCGGGCCGGGGACGGGCGGGGCTTGGCCTTCGGGTCGGCCAGCCGGTGCCAGGCGAAGACGAAGTCGGCAGCCGAGACCCGGGAGCCGTCGGACCAGCGGGCCTCGGGGCGGAGACGGAACTCCCAGCGGCGCAGGCCCGGGTCGGCGGTCCAGGAGGCGGCGACCGCCGGACGGACGGCGCCGGAGGGGTCGAGGGCGGTCAGGCCGTCGAACAGGTTGCCGAGGACGATCTCGTCCTGGAGGCCGTCGGCCCGGGCCGGGTCGAGCCGGCCCGGGTCGAGCAGGGCGATGGCGAGGGTCCCGCCGACCCGCCCCCGCGGCGCCGCTCCCCCACCCGGGGAGGGGTCAGCGGAGCCGGAGCCCCCCGACCCGCCGCCCGTGCACCCGGCGAGGGCCAGCCCGACCACCACCACAAGGAGCCGGGCCGGCCGCCGGCGAGACCGCGCCACCGGCGACCGAGGAGCCGGGCCGCAGCGGTGACGCAACGCGCCCAGAGATCTGGTCAGGTATCCGGGTTCGAGGGAGTGCGTGGCCGCCGTTGGCGGTGGGCAAGGTCCAGGGCCGCACGGGCAGTTTGGCGCGGCATGCGGCGCCGGAGACATGACCGCCGTTCTAGGGCTTGAGGAGCAGGGCGAGGAACACGCTGGTGATGCCGAAGACGGTGGCGGCGCCGACGGTGAGGCGGTCGAGGTTGCGCTCGACCACGGTGGAACCGCCGAGGGAAGAGCTCATGCCGCCGCCGAACATGTCGGAGAGGCCGCCACCGCGCCCGGCGTGGAGCAGGATGAACAGGCAGAGGGTGAGCGAGGCGATCACATGGACGACGATCAGCAGCGGGGTCATCGGACAGTCCTTGGACGCGAATGTCGAGCTGGACCGGGCGAGTGTATCAGCGGGCGCGCCGGGCCGAGCCCTTGATGATCAGGGCGAACTCGTCGGCGTCCAGGCTGGCCCCGCCGACCAGGGCGCCGTCGACGTCGGGCTTGGTGGCCAGCTCCTCGGCGTTGCTCGACTTGACGCTGCCGCCGTACTGGATACGGACCTCGTCGGCGGCGCTGCCACCGACGAGGTCGGCCACGGTGGCCCGGACGACCGCGATCGTCTCCTGGGCGTCGTCGGCGGTGGCCGCGCGACCGGTACCGATCGCCCAGACCGGCTCGTAGGCGACCACCAGGCCGGCGACCTGGTCGCCGGGCAGGCCGGCCAGCGAGCCGCGGACCTGGCCCTCGACGACCTCGGCGGTGCGACCGGCCTCGCGCTCCTCCAGGACCTCGCCGACGCACACGATCGGGCGCATGCCGGCGCCCAGGACGGCCTTGGCCTTGCGGTTGACCAGCTCGTCGGACTCCTGGAAGTACTGGCGGCGCTCGGAGTGGCCGACGATCACGTACTGGACGCCGAGCTTGGCCAGCATCGGCGCCGAGATCTCGCCGGTGAACGCGCCCTGCGGCTCGGGGTGGCAGTCCTGGGCGCCCAGCGCGATCGGCAGCTTGTCGCCGTCGATCAGGGTGCCGACGCTGCGCAGGGCGGTGAACGGCGGGCAGACGGCCACCTCGACGGCGTCGGTGTCCTCGCGGGTCAGGGTCCAGGCCAGCTTCTGGGTGAGCTGGACGCCCTCCAGGTGGTTCTTGTGCATCTTCCAGTTGCCGGCGATCAGGGGACGGCGGGCCACGGCGGATGCTCCTTCAGGCGGTCGGGATGGCGGCGACGCCGGGCAGGGTCTTGCCCTCGAGCAGCTCGAGGCTGGCCCCGCCGCCGGTGGACAGGTGGTCGACCCGGTCGGCCAGGCCGAGCTCGGCCAGGGCGGCGGCCGAGTCGCCGCCGCCGACCACGGTGTAGCCGTCGGCGGCGGCGACCGCCTCGGCGACCGCCTTGGTGCCGGCGGCGAACGGGGCCAGCTCGAACACGCCCATGGGCCCGTTCCAGAACACCGTGCGGGCCTCGCCGACAGCGTGGGCGAACGCCCTGGCGGTCTCCGGGCCGATGTCCAGGCCCTTCCAGCCTGGCTCGATCCCGCCGGCCTCCACGGTGCGGTGCTCGGCGTCCTCGCTGACCTCGCGGGCCACGACCACGTCGGTCGGGAGCAGCACCGGCTTGCCCTGGCGCTTGGCCTCCTCCAGCAGCTGCCTGGTGGCGTCGACCTGGTCGGGCTCGAACAGGGAGTCGCCGATCTCGTGGCCCTGGGCTGCCAGGAAGGTGAAGCACATGCCGCCGCCGACGACCAGGCTGTCGACCCGGCCGAGGAGGTTGTCGAGCACGGCCAGCTTGTCGGAGACCTTGCTGCCGCCCAGGACGGCCACGAACGGCCGCTCGGGGTTCTCCAGCAGCCGCGACAGCTCCTTGACCTCACCGGCGAGCAGGAAGCCGGCATAGGCGGGCATCCGCTTGGCCACCCCGACGACCGAGGCGTGGGCCCGGTGGGCGGCCCCGAAGGCGTCGTCGACGTAGATCTCGGCCAGGGAGGCCAGCTGGTCGGCCAGCTGCGGGTCGTTCTTCTCCTCGCCGGGCTCGTAGCGGAGGTTCTGGAGCAATAGCACCTCGCCGTCGCCCAGGGCCTCGGCGGCCTGGCGGGCCTGGTCGCCGGCGACGTCGTCGACGAACAGGACCTCGACGCCGAGGTGCTCGGCCAGGACCGCCCGCACCGGCTCCAGCGAGTACTTCGGGTCGCGGCTGCCCTTGGGCCGGCCCAGGTGGGAG
>DATHIG010000854.1:0-2031 GCA_035490035.1 Actinomycetes bacterium | reverse complement strand
CCTCATCAACGAGGAGGTCCACCAGGGTGTTCGCGTGCTCGGCAGGCACGTCGACGGCGCGGAGGTGGCGTTGGGCTTCGGCGCGGACGTGCCACATCTGCCAGGTCGACCGGGTCTGCTCCATGGCGGCCAGCACCAAGTCGGCGGTCTCCGCGACCCAGTGGTCGGCCATGCGCGGGGTTTCTGCGGCGGGGGTAAGTGCCGTCGCGACCATCGAGGCGACGGCGCTGCGGCCACCGAGGACCGCTGCGGCTTCACTCATCCAGGTGGTGCGCTGCTCAGCGAGTGATCGGGGTTCGTGTTTGGCGTCGCGGGTTTCCAACGTTGCCCGCTGGGCCAGGTGCAACGCTTCGACCGGGGTGGGTGGTCGGCCATGATCATGCTGGAATTGGATGGCGAGCTCGCCGCGGCGGAGGTTGATATGGGTCCGCCGGGTCGACCACCGCTGGTTTAGTCGCGGGTCGACACCAACAATTTCCCTGATCGGCCGCTTGCTCGGATCGGAGTCGGGACGCGCCGCGAACCGCACCCCCAGCGCGTCGCGGAGGTGCTGCTCCAGGGAGGTGTTGTAGGTCTCCGACGCGGCAACCTTTGCCTTGAATAACACCCTTCCGTCGATCGACAGCCAGCGCCCGTCGACGGTCTGCGCCTTGTTCGCCACCGCGACATGGGTGTGCAGATCCGGGTCGCCGGCACGGCTGTCGCGGTGGGTGAACGCGGCCGCGACCAGGCCACGCACGTTAACCTGCCGGATCCCTTGGGGCCCGGTCCGGGTGAACAGGGCATGCTGCTCGATGAAGCTCAGCGCGTCGTTGACCGCGGCCTGATGGGCCCGTTCGACCGCCGCCGCCACCGCCGGTTCGGCGACCGCCCACAGCGTCGACACCGACTTCACCGGCGAGAACGTCAGGTCGAAACCGGCGACTGTCTGCGCGCGGGGACGTGAGCTCTTCGCGATCTGCCCAGCCAACTCGGCAGCATCAATCGGGGCGCGGCCATGCTCAGCGGCAAAGAACTCCCGGGCTACCTGCGTCCGGATCCGCGCCCGGTCAGCCGCCGCGACCGAGGCGTCGACCGGCTCCCCGATCGCGGCGTTGAGAGTAGCGATCCGCTGGGCCACCTCGACGCGGAACGGCGTCGCATCGTCGATGATCTTGAACGGTGTCCCCAACCGCATGACGGCCTGGTAGTCCTGTCCAGTGAGATCCGCGCTGTCCAACTGCTGCAGCCGCAATTCGGCCAACGGATGCAACTCGCACCCGAACAAAGCGCGCATCTGCGCTGCCGTCACCGGGTCGCCGACCTCGAGACCGTCGATTCCCCCCATGCCGGAACCGACCCACACCCCAGGCGACTCACCCCGCTCGCTGTACTAGGAAGCCAGCCCGGTGCGGCCCTTCTCGGTCGCGTCCAGGGCAGCGACCTGCCGGGTCAGATAGTCATAACCCGACCCGGCGGTCAGCTTATGCAAGCTCATGGTCACACCCCGGAAAGGCAATTTCGCCCGCCTCGGCGGTCACGCCGACCCGGGGTACTTCAGTCAGTGCACTAGGTGTGCTGGACATGGAATCTTTGGGGTTCGAGGGGGTACGTCGGAAGGAGCTGTCGCCGATCTGCGTCATCGCAGGATCTTCTATTTTTGCGCGGTGTAGACCAATCGACGGCACATCAATCTTGGGAGTTTGTGCTCCATAACGATCGCTGCCAGATCACCTGCCAGTCGGCGCCCGAGGTGTCCAGAGCTCAAGCTCCTCCAGCTTTTGACCAGAACGACATCTGGCAGCTGGTCACGCAGGTCCCTGGCTGTTTCATCGGCGGCCCTGCTCGGCGGGGAGCTGTCACAACGTGTCGGTGCGCCGCGACCTGACTGCTCTGGGCGGTCGGAACAGGGCTGGGGTCGGCCTAAGCAATCCCGCGACATGCCGCTTCGGATAGCCGGCTCTCGGTCTGGCGACACCCGGCTACAAAGAAGAAGGAGTGGTGGATCCACCTCCAGAGAAGTGAATCCACCACCGTCACGAAGGAGCTCAG
>DATHIG010000853.1:0-4351 GCA_035490035.1 Actinomycetes bacterium | reverse complement strand
ACCCGGTACGCGTCAACCACCCGCGATGCTCGGCTGCGCTGACCGTCGGCCGGCCAGGATTCCCTCATGGCCGGGGACCGGCGCAAGCCCCGTAGGATCCCGGCTGACCAGCGTCCCCACCGGAGCCCACGATGCGGATGCCCTTCCGACGCGGCGCCCGCCGCGTCCTGGACCCCATCTGACCGTCACGTGCCAGACGATAAGCACGAGTCTCCTAAACAGCTGCATGAGGTCGATGGCCTCAAGGTTCAGATCGATGCCTTGCCAGCTTGACGGCCACCACGCCACCGCAGCCTGCCGCACCCACGGCCAGCCTCGACGGGCCCTTCGCTCGCTGGTGCCACCTCTGCACAACCGGTCTTCGAGCCCTCAATCCTCAGTCCTGGGAGCTGCCGGAACTCGGGGGTTAGCCGCCGGCGACGTGCAGAACCAGTTCGGTGGCCACGCCGAGCAGGAAACCGGCCATCAGCCCCCACAGGGTCAGCTCCCAGGAGAGCCGCCGGCCGATGGGCAGGAGCTCACCGATGACGTACAGCAGCGCGCCGGCGGCCAGGGCCAGGCAACCCACAAACAGGTAGGCGGAGGAGAACGAGGTCCCCACGATCGTTCCCAGGAACGTCGGTCCCCCGCCGATCAGCCCGGCCAGCCCGAGCCAGCCCCAGGAGGCTCGCACCTTGGCCGCGGCCAGCGGACCGACGATGCCGAAACCCTCGGTCATGTTGTGCAGGGCAAAGCCCACGATCAGCAGCCCGGCCAGGGCCAGCTGGCCACCGTTGGCGGCCTGGCCGATGGCCAGCCCCTCGGAGAAGTTGTGCAGGCCGATCCCGGCGGCGATGCCCATGCCGGTGCGCAGCGCCGCCGACTGGACTGCCGGCTCCTGCAGCTCGGCCTCGGTCACGGCCATGGCCCCTGGGCCCAGGCTGATCTTCTTGGGCTGGGACGGCCGCTGCCACCGCCGCCCCACATACAGCAACCCGAGCAGACCGATGCCGAAGCCCACCGCGTAGACCAGGCCGAGGGCGGCGAACTGGCCCCAGGCGGCCTCCCCCTCGGCAGCATGCTCGAGTGCCTCCTCGACGGGTTCGGTGGCGTGAGCCAGGATCTCAACCAGCAGAAAGACCAGGATGCCGGCGGAGGCGGCGTTGAGGAACGCCCTGGTTCGCAGGCTGGCCACCTTGACCCGGCCCAGGGGCAGGCCCAGGTAGATGGTGAACCCGGCGACCGCGCCGAGCAGGATCGTCTGCGATGTCGACACCGAGTCGGCCTCCTTGGGAGCAACAGCAGTCGGCTCTGTTTAGGCTTGCCTAACAATGAGGCGGACCCTAGCGCTCGACGACGCCACCCGCAAGCCCCTGGCCGTCGGGGTGGGCCGCGGGCTCCGGGGCGTCAAGCACCCGGCCCGGAGCCGACACCCCTACTAGGAGACTCCCGAGGGCGAGCGCTGCAGCGTCACCGAGATCGACGTCGATGACGCCAGCCCGAGCCTGTCAACACCCCTCGGTTGTAGTTCTGTTCTGGTAGGGTCCGGCCATGTCTGGAGTTGGCCTCGTCGCCGTCACCGGCGCGACCGGCGGCCTGGGTGGGCGGGTGGCCCGGCGGCTCGCCGAGCGGGGGGTGCGCCAGCGGCTGGTGGTCCGCGACCCCGGGCGGGCGCCGGCGCTGGACGGGGCCGAGGTGGCCACGGTCACGGCCGGCTACGACGACGCCGACGGGCTCCGGCGGGCCCTGGAGGGGGCCGGCACGCTGTTCATGGTGTCGGCGTCGGAGGACCCCGACCGGGTCCGCCTGCACACCACTGTGGTGCAGGCGGCCGTCGATGCCGGGGTGGGGCGGGTCGTGTACACGAGCTTCTACGGGGCGGGGCCGGAGTGCACCTTCACCTTCGGGCGGGACCACTGGCACACCGAGGAGCTCATCCGCGGCAGCGGGCTGCGCCACACGTTCCTCCGCGACAACCTCTACCTCGATTTCGTGCCGCTGGTGGTCGGGGCCGACGGGGTGATCCGGGGACCGGCCGGGGACGGGCGGGTGGCCGCGGTGGCCCGCGATGACATCGCCGACGCGGCCGTGGCCGTGCTGCTGGACGACGGGGGCGACCACGACGGGCGGGCCTACGACATGACCGGGCCGGAGGCCCTGACCATGGCCGAGGTCGCAGCGGAGCTGTCGAGGGCCACCGGGCGGAGCGTCGCCTACCAGGCCGAGACCCTCGAGGAGGCGTATGCGTCGCGGGCGTCCTACGGCGCCCCCGACTGGCAGGTCGCCGGCTGGGTGACGACCTATGTCGCCATCGCCAACGGCGACCTGGAGGCGGTCAGCGGCGACGTGGCCGCCCTTACCGGGCATCCCCCGATGTCGCTCGCCGAGTTCCTGCGCCGCAACCCCGACAGCCTGCGGCGCCTGCGCTCCTAGGGCCCGGGGAGGAGTTCGCGGTCAGCGACGCCGCCCCCGGCACCCGGTTCCTGCTCATGACCGGCCGGCCCTATGGCGAGGCTCCGGTGTTCAACGGGCCGTTCGTGGACTAGCCGCAATCGAGTGGAGGAGAGGTTCCAAGATGGCCCGCATCCAACTGGACCACGTCACCAAGGGATTAGGGCTCGGTAACCGAAAGCTGAGCCATTTGCCGCCGCGGCTCGTCACCGGGGCCTACATCGTCGATACCGGGGTCAGCAAGCTGGGCGCGGACGAGGAAACCGCCAAGGGTCTGCATGGCATGGCGACCGCAGCCTACCCACTCCTCGGCAAGCTGGACGCCCAGACCTTCACTCGGCTGCTTGGCGCCGGCGAGATCACCCTCGGGGCCTCGTTGCTGCTGCCGATCGTTCCCACGGCATTGGCTGGACTCGGGCTGGCGGGCTTCTCCGCCGGGCTCCTCGGCCTGTACCTGCGAATCCCGGGGATGCGCCAGAACGGCAGCCTGCGGCCGACCGCGCAGGGAACCCCGCTCGCCAAGGATGCCTGGCTGCTGGGCATCGGCCTGTCGTTCGTGCTCGATACGATCCTGAGCCGAGGCGACGACACCGGCTGACCTCGCACCCGAGAGCTGTGTGAACGGCGATGGACGGTATCGTCGCCTGTCGCAACCGTGGCAAGCGCATCCCGTACTCGGTTCTTGGTCATGACGGGCAGCCCTTAGGAGCGATGACGATGGCTGGCTGTCTCCACCTGCATCAGCTCACGCTCGCCTTTGTCGGTGCGGCTGGAGGATGGACATGCGATTGATATCGGCGCAAGAGCTCAAAGAGAAGCTGGACCGTGGGGATCCCGTGAAGCTGGTGAACGCCCTGGGCGAGTGGGAGTACCGGGCAGCACACATCCCGGGATCGCTGCACTTTGCCACGCCCGAGGAGACGCTCAGGGGGCTCGGCCGGGACGACGAGATCGTCGTCCACTGCTCCAACCCCTCCTGTATGGCCAGTGTCGCGCTGTATCAACTCCTGGAGCGAAATGGCTACCGGAACCTCCGACGCTTCGCTGGCGGCCTGCAGGAATGGCAGGAGGCAGGGTATCCGCTGGAAGGGGACATGGTGGATCTTCAGGGCGACGGACCCCGGACCTGAGCAGACTCGACGCCACCGCCACGCCGGCCACGACCACCACCCCGTTGCCCGCTCGCGGGAGCCAGGCCAGGATTGCAGCTGGCGCCCGGTCGACCAGTCCGGCGTCGTCCGCTTGTCCCTCGGGTGGCCCGTACTCTGGTCCTCGTGACACCGAAGGACGCGTGACACCGGAGGACGCATGGCCGGATTGGGCAGGTGGGCCGGGTTCGTGCTCGGCCTGCTGATCGTCGGGGCGACGTTCAGCAGCGTGGTCGGCACGATCGTGCTGCCCAAGGGCCTACGCTCCCGCATCTCCTACACAGTCTGGCGTGCGATCCACCAGCCGTTCATGGCCGTCGCCCGCCGGATACGACGCTATGAGTCCAAGGACCGCCTGCTCGGCCTGCTCGGTCCGGTGTCGCTGCTCGTCCTGCTCGGCGCCTGGCTGCTGCTCTTCCTCTTCGGCTACGCGCTGCTGCTCTTGCCGCTGACCGGCGACAGCTTCATGTCCTCGCTCCGCCTGGCTGGCTCGTCGCTCTTCACCCTCGGTCTCGCCTCCTCGCCCAGGCAGGGCGCCACCGTGGTGACCTTCGTCGCCGCGGCCACCGGCCTGGTGGTGGTCGCCCTCCAGATCGGCTACCTGCCCACCATCTACGGCGCCTACAACCGCCGCGAGACCCTGGTCAACATGCTCGAGAGCCGCGCCGGGGAGCCCGCCTGGGGGGTCGAGCTGCTCGCTCGCGAGCAGCTCATCGGGGGCCTGGACTCGCTCGGGCCGTTCTTCAACGATTGGGAGCGGTGGGCCGCCGACC
>DATHIG010000852.1:0-4844 GCA_035490035.1 Actinomycetes bacterium | reverse complement strand
GTCGCGGCTCGGGATCGACTGGAAGGTCAAGCGCCAGGGCATCGCCAACTCCAGGGCTCCGCACTTCCTGGAGAAGGTCCGCCAGTACCTGGTCGACAAGTACGGCGCCGAGGCCGTCAACATGGGCGGCCTGCGGGTCAGGACCACCCTTGACCTGGCCATGCAGGAGCAGGCCAAGCGGGCGGTCAGGGGGGTGCTGGGCCGGCCGGGCGACCCGCCGGCGGCCCTGGTGTCCATCGACCCGAGGAACGGGGCGGTGCGGGCCATGTACGGCGGCAGCAGCGACTTCGGCAAGCGCCCCTTCAACTACGCCACCAACTCCGTCCGGCAGGCGGGCTCGACCATGAAGCCGTTCGTGCTCGCCAGGGCGCTCTACGACGGCTACTCGATCAAGTCGGTGTACCCCGGCCCAGCCGAGCTGATCGTCGACGGCGAGGAGTTCACCAACTACGGCGACTCGAACTACGGCCAGATGACCCTGATGGACGCGACCAGGCTGTCGGTCAACACCGTCTACGTGCAGCTCATGCAGCTGGTACAGCCCAAGCGGGTGGCCGAGTTCGCCAAGGCGCACGGCCTGGAGGCCGAGCTGGGCACCGGCACCAAGATCGAGCCGGGGGGCAGCTCGCTCGAGCCGCCACCGGTGCTCAAACCCGTCCTGGCCCTTTCCCTCGGCTCCGGGGACGTGACCACCCTGCAGCTCGCCTCGGCCTTCGGCACCTGGGCCAACCGGGGCAACCACCAGACACCCCACCTGGTCGAGAAGGTGGTCGACTCGCAGGGCCGGGTGATCGAGGAGCACCGCAAGCAGCCGGGCACCCAGGTGATCCCGCCGATGCATGCCGACATCATGAACCTGGTCCTGCGGAACGCGGTCGAGAACGGCACCGGCACCAGGGCCCGGCTGTACGACCGCCAGGTGGCCGGCAAGACCGGCACCACCAGCAGCTACACCGACGCCCGCTTCGTCGGCTACACCACCGACCTGGTGACCTCGGTCTGGCTCGGCTACGACAACCCGGCCAAGAAGCTGGTCAACCTGCGCGGACTCTCCGGGGTGTCCGGCGGCACCCTGCCGGCCCAGATCTGGCACGACTTCATGGACGCGGCGACACGGGGCAGGCGGTCGGCGCCGTTCGTGGTCCCGCAGGAGCTCGGCGGCACCGTGCTCAACTCCACCACCTCGGCGCCGCCGACCACCGTGGCGCCGAGCCCGGCGCCGGCTCCGACCGCCCCGCCGAGCCTGCCGCCGAGCACCCAGCCGGGCGGGCCGCTGCCGCCGACCCTGCCGACCGCGCCGGTCCCTGGCCCGGGCCCCGGCCCGACCCAACCCTAGGCGGGCCGGGGGGCATGCGGGCCGCGACCGCGGCAGGTAGCACCCGGGGGGGTTCGGAGCCGCGGCGCCGGCCCCCGTCCCGATGGGCCGGGTCTGGGGGGGGCCATGGCGGACCGGCCGGCCGCCGGGTCGACCTGCTGGTGGTCGGGCTGTGGCTGGCCACCAGGGCGATCCTGCTGGTCATCTCGCTCAACCCGCGCCTGTACTCGGCCGCCCTGTTCGGTGACGTCCGCTTCTACGGGGCCAAGGTCGAGCGCATGTTCCAGGGCGAGCTGCCCTACCGGGACGTCGCCACCGAGTACCCGCCCGGCAGCGTGCCCTTCACCATCCTGCCGGCCCTGGTCGTCGGCACCGGGGCCGGCTACCGGCTGGCCTTCGCCTGCGAGATGCTGCTGGTCGACCTCGTCGGGCTGTGGGCGGCGACCCGCCTGGCCAGGGTCGTCGACCAGGGCCGGCGGCGCATCCCCCTCTCCTACGTGCTGGCCATGGTGGCCGTGGGGCCGCTGCTGGTGCTCCGCTTCGACCTGGTGCCGGCGGTGTGTGTGCTGGTCGCGGCGGCGATGGCCGCCGAGGGCCGGTTCGGGTGGGCGGCGGCCGCGCTCGGCTACGGCACCGCGGCCAAGATCTTCCCCGGCGTGCTTGCCCCGCTGCTGGTCCTCGGGATGGTGCCGGCGCTCGGCTGGCGGCGATCGCTGCTGCGTACGGTGCCGCCGTTCCTGGCCGGCTTCGGCGTGACGGTGGTGCCCGCCCTCGCCCTGTCGATACGGGGGACGGCCGACTCGGTGCTGTACCACGTGCAGCGTGGGGTCCAGATCGAGAGCCTGTGGGCCAACCTGATCGGCATCGCGCACCTGTTCGGCCTGCCGGCCCGGACCGTCTACGGGTTCGGGGCCTACGACCTCAGCTCCAGCGTCTCCGGCGTCGCCAAGCTGCTGTCGGGTGTGGCCACCCTCGCCGCCCTCGCCGGGGCCGCCTGGCTGGTCTGGCGCCGTTCCCGCGCCACCGGCGGGCTCGGCCCGGCCGACTGGGCGGCCGCGTTCGCGCTCGGGACCTTCGCCTTCGTCCTGCCGACCCGGGTGCTGTCGCCCCAGTACCTGGTCTGGCTGTGCGCCCCGATGGCCGCCCTCGCCGGGGTCCTCGCCGGCCGGCGGGCGCTCTGGACGCTGGTCGCGGCCGCCCTGGTGAGCCAGGTCGTGTTCCCGTTCCGCTACACCCAGCTGCGCCGCCTCTACCCCTTCGACGTCGGCCTGCTCACCCTGCGCAACCTGCTCCTGGTGGCCAGCTGCGTGCTGGTCGTGCGGGTCTTCAACCACCGCGGCGCCGACCGGGAGGGGGCTGTGGAAACCCGCCGCTGACTGTCGGGGGCAGATGGGACACTTGCCCCATGGCTGGGATCACCGAGACCTACCGGAGCCGGCGACGGTGGCGCCGCGTTGGCAACGCGGGCGGCGCGCTGCTACCCTCGGCCGGCTTCACACTCCTGCTCCCACAACGGGGGCCGCTCAGTCCAGAGGAGGTGACATGCGTCACTACGAAGTCATGCTGATCCTTGATCCCAGCCTGGAGGACAAGGACGCCAAGGCGGCGGTCGACCGGTTCCTGACCACCATCACCAGCCGCGGCGGTACGGTCACGGGCGTCGACCACTGGGGCAAGCGCCGGTTCGCGTACGAGATCCGGCACATCGAAGAGGGCTACTACACGGTCGTCGACCTCGAGGCGACGCCCGAGACGGTCGATGAGCTTTCGCGGGTGCTCTTTCTGGCCGACAATGTGATCCGACACAAGGTCATCCGGCCCGAGGCCGCCTGACCGGCGTCTCCTTCCCCGCTGGCCCGTCAGGGCCTTCGTACTGGTTCGTGCCCGGCTTGGAGCCGGCGCGGGATGCGAGAGGTGGTACATCCAAGTGGCAAACGACAACCAGGTCATGCTCGTCGGCAACCTGACCGACGACCCCGAGCTGCGCTTCACCCCCAACGGGGCGGCGGTGGCCAACTTCCGTCTGGCCGTCACCCCCCGCGTCCGCGAGGGCGACTCCTGGAAGGACGGGGAGACCTCGTTCTTCCGGATCAACGTCTGGCGCCAGCAGGCCGAGAACGTGGCCGAGACCCTGCAGAAGGGCGCTCGCTGCATCGTGGTCGGCCGGCTGCGGACCCGCTCCTGGGAGACGCCGGAGGGCGAGAAGCGCTCCGTCACCGAGGTCGAGGCCGACGAGATCGGCCCCAGCCTCAAGTTCGCCACCGCCAAGGTCGAGCGCTCCAGCCGGGGCAGCTCGGGCGGTGGCGGCGGCGACTGGGCGGGCAGCACGGCCGGGGCGAGCAAGGGTGGCCAGTTCAACGACGAGCCGCCGTTCTAGGACCCGAAAGGCAGTAACCGCATGCCCAAGAGCACCTTCCAGCGCAAGCCCAAGCGCAAGTTCTGCCAGTTCTGCGCGGACAAGCAGGACTACATCGACTACAAGGACGTCAACCTGCTGCGCAAGTTCATGAGCGACCGGGGCAAGATCCGGGCCCGCCGGGTCTCCGGCAACTGCGCCCAGCACCAGCGCGACGTCGCCTCCGCCGTCAAGAACGCCCGGGAGATGGCGCTGCTCCCCTACAGCATTCGCTAGTCGGACCGGCGTGTTGCCACCACCAACGGTGAACCATAGGGATCCGCGCGGGCGTCAAGGCAACGCGCGGATTCGAGTACAAGGAAGGCTCACGTGAAGGTCATCCTGAACCAGGAGGTCCGTGGGGTCGGAGCGCCCGGCGACATCGTCGACGTCTCCGACGGCTACGGCCGCAACTACCTGATGCCACGCAACCTGGCTCGCCTGGCCACCCCCGGCGCGGTCCGCCAGGCCGAGGGGATCAGGGCGCGCCGGGTGGCGCGCGAGATCGCCGACCTCGAGCAGGCGAAGTCCATCGCCGGCCACCTCGAGGCCCTGAAGGTGGTCATCCCGGCCAAGGCCGGCAAGGAGGGCCGGCTGTTCGGGTCGATCACCACCCCGCAGGTCGCCGACGCGGTGGAGCGCAGCGGCGGCACCTCCATCGACCGGCGTCGCATCTACCTGGACGCCCCGATCAAGTCGGTCGGTACCCACCGCCTCACCATCCGGCTCCACCCCGAGGTCGAGGCGACCGTCAACGTGGAGGTCGTGCCCGGCTAACGGCGAGGGAGCAGCGAGCAAGGAGAACAGCAATGGCCATCCGCCCCGTCCCCGACGGCGGCTCGCGGGCCAGCGCTTCCCCAGCCTACGAGCGCGTCCCACCCCACAACGTCGAGGCCGAGGAGTCGGTCCTCGGCTCGATGCTGCTCTCCAAGGACGCCATCGCCGAGGTCCTCGAGCTGCTGCGCGAGGACGACTTCTACCGCCCGGCCCATCGAACGGTGTTCCGCTCGGTCCTGGAGCTGTACGGCCACGGCGACGCCGTCGACGCCGTCACCGTGCAGGAGGAGCTACGGCGCAACGGCGCCCTCGCCGACGTCGGCGGCGCGCCGTTCCTGCACACCCTGGTGGCCAGCG
>DATHIG010000851.1:0-5225 GCA_035490035.1 Actinomycetes bacterium | reverse complement strand
TTCCACGGCGTCGGCGGGTAGGGGTGGTAGTTGGCGATCTTGCCGTTGCGGATGACCATGTGGTGGGAGAGCACGCCC
Organism: Actinomycetes bacterium; assembly: GCA_035490035.1. Taxonomy (GTDB): domain Bacteria; phylum Actinomycetota; class CALGFH01; order CALGFH01; family CALGFH01; genus CALGFH01. Next base: position 5,147 of record DATHIG010000851.1, on the reverse strand, counting down.
CGGACGGCCTCGGTGAAGCCGCAGCCGATCGACTCGTCGGGCACCTTGAAGGTCTCCCAGGTCTTGGTGTGGCCGGCCCGGATCTCGGCCAGCGCCTTCTCGGTGAAGTGCAGGGCCGCGGCGGCCGCGTAGGCCTGGAAGTAGGTGCGGGCCCGGTTGCGCTCGATGGCGTTGGACCACTGCGGGATCTTCCACTCGAACGACGTCTCGGGCCTGGTGGCCGTCCTTGGCAGGTTGATGACCACGCTGTTGCCGGTGGCCTTGATGTAGCCGATGTCGACCAGGCCCGAAAGGGCGGTCGACCACAGCCGGGCGATCGGCCCGCCGCCGGTGTCAAGGGCCAGGTGGTCGGTGCCGTCGAACCAGCGCGGCGACATCACCCAGGAGTAGTTGTTGTCGAAGTCGCGCTTCTGGGGCTTGGGGATGGTGTGCTGGTTCCAGGGGTGGCGCCGGTCGACCGGGTTGCCGAGGGGGTCCTCGGTCACGAACATCGGCTGGTCTTCCCAGTCCTGGTAGTAGGAGCTGCCCAGCAGGATGCGGATGCCCAGGTTGATCTTGGTCAGGTCGTTGGTGATCAGCTTGCCGTCGACCACGACACCCGGGGTCACGAACATCTTGCGGCCCCAGTTGGTCATGTTCTCGTACTTGAAGTCGCAGAAGTCGGGGTCGTTGAGGCTCCCCCAGCAGCCCAGCAGCACCCGCCGCTGGCCGACCTGCTCGTAGCCGGGCAGGGCCTCGTAGAAGAAGTCGAACAGGTCGTCGTGCATGGGCACGACCCGCTTCATGAACTCCACGTAGCGCATCAGCCGGGTCAGGTAGTCGGTGAACAGCTGCACGGTGGCGACCGTGCCGACGCCGCCCGGGTACAGGGTCGAGGGGTGGACATGCCTGCCCTCCATCAGGCAGAACATCTCCCTGGTGGAGCGGCTGACCTGCAGCGCCTCGCGGTAGAACTCGCCTTCCAGCGGGTTCAGCGAGCGCATGATGTCGCCGATCGTCCGGTAGCCGTGCTCGGCGGCGTGGGGCGACTCGGTCCGGTTGGCCTGCTCCAGCACCCCCGGGTTGGTCTCCTTGACCATGCGCTCGCAGTAGTCGACCCCGACCAGGTTCTCCTGGAAGATGTTGTGGTCGAACATGTACTCGGCCGACTCGCCCAGGTTGATGATCCACTCGCCCAGGTGGGGCGGGCGCACGCCGTAGGCCATGTTCTGGGCGTAGACCGAGCAGGTGGCGTGGTTGTCGCCGCAGATGCCGCAGATGCGGCTGGTGATGAAGTGGGCGTCGCGCGGGTCCTTGCCCTTCATGAAGATGGAGTAGCCGCGGAAGATCGACGAGGTGGAGAAGCACTCGGCGACGCGCTTCTGCTTGAAGTCGATCTTGGTGTAGATCCCGAGGCTGCCGACGATGCGGGTGATCGGATCCCAGGCCATCTCGACGAGGCCGTCACCGCTCGCTGCGCGGTCGGTCGTGGTCATCGTTGTCCCCTCCCGCTTACCAGTTGGGACGGTAGCCGGTGGTCAACTCTCGACCCGTCTTCCGCCACTTGGGCTCCTTGTCCACCGTCCTGGCCGTGACCGCGCGCAGGCCGCGGATCACCGTCCCGTACATGCCGCTGGCCGCGGTGGACACCTTGCTGCCGGGCGGCTCGTCCATGAACGGCATGAACTTGTCCGGGAACCCGGGCATGGTGCAGCCGATGCAGATCCCGCCCACGTTGGGGCAGCCGCCGATCCCGTTCATCCAGCCCCGCTTGGGCACGTTGCATTTGACGACCGGCCCCCAGCAGCCGATCTTGACCAGGCATTTGGGCGACCCGTACTCGGTGGCGAAGTCGCCCTGCTCGTAGTAGCCGGCCCGGTCGCAGCCCTCGTGCACGGTCATCCCGAACAGCCAGGTGGGCCGAAGGGCCTCGTCGAGCGGGATCATCGGGGCCTGGCCGGCCGCCTGGTAGAGCAGGTACAGGATCGTCTCCGACAGGTTGTCGGGCTGGATCGGGCAGCCGGGCACGCACACGATCGGGATGCCGGCCTTGGACTTCCAGCTCCAGCCCAGGTAGTCGGGGACGCCCATGGCCCCGGTGGGGTTGCCGGCCATGGCGTGGATGCCGCCGTAGGTGGCGCAGGTGCCGACGGCGAGCACGACCAGCGCCTTGGGGGCCAGGCGGTCGATCCACTCGCTGGTGGTCATGGGCTGGCCGGTGTCGGGGTTGTTGCCGAAGCCGCACCAGTAGCCCTCGCGCTTGATCGCCTCGTTGGGGATCGAGCCCTCGATGACCAGCACGTACGGCTCCAGCTCGCCCCGGTCGGCCTTGAAGAACCACTCCAGGAAGTCGTCGGCGCCCGCGTTGGGCCCGCACTCGAAGTCGATCAGGGGCCAGTGGACGGCCACCTTGGGCAGACCGGGCAGCGCCCCAAGGGCGATCTCCTCGATGCTCGGCTGGGTCGCCGCCGTGAGCGCGACCGAGTCGCCGTCACAGCTCAGGCCGGCGTTGATCCACAGGATGTGGACGACGGCCTCTTCCTGGTCGGTGCCTGCTGCCATGCCGCTTCACCACCTCGTGACGGGGTTGGTCAGGGGCTGTCGGACGCCTTCAGGGCCGCCTGGGTCAGCTCCCACAGGACGTGGTAGACGGTGGTCTGTGCCTCCTGGATCCGGTGGACCGAGGACGAAGGAACCACGAACAGGTGGTCGATGGTGTCGAGCTCGGCCATCTTGCCGCCCTGGTAGCCGGCCAGACCGATGGTGAGCAGCCCGCGCCGGCTCGCCTCCTCGAACGCGCGGACGAGGTTGTCGGAGTTGCCGCTGGTCGACAGGCCGACGGCGATGTCGCCGGGCCGGCCGAAGGCGGCGAGCTGGCGGGCGAACACGACGTCGAAGCCGACGTCGTTGGCCAGGGCCGTGACCACGGCGATGTCATCGGTCAGGGACAGGGCCGGTAGGGCCCGGCCGCCGGGTCGCGGCTGCAGGAAGGTGGTGGCGACGGCCTGGGCGTCGGTGGAGCTGCCGCCGTTGCCGAAGGCGAACAGCCGCCCGCCGCCGGAGAACGACCTGGCCATCGCCCTGGCGCAGTCGGCAAGCCGTGCCGAGTCCCGCCGCACGGTCAGCCGGCGCAGCTCGATGATCTCGGTCGCCTTGTCGACGGTGGACTTGCGGACCTGGTCGAGCACGTCGTCCAGGTCGGAGCTTCCCGAGTACAGGAAGGGATAGAGGGACTCCACACCGGCGCCGTCACGACCCACTGGCGGCACCTCCGAGCCTGGCGATGGCCTCCTTGGCGTGGACCAGGATGGTGTCCCCGACGGCCGCGTCGACCAGGGCCACACTCACCTCTTCGAGGCTCCGCCCGGTGTCGACCACGGCCAGGTTGGCGTCCAGCAGCCGCACCACCCGCACCGGGACCGCCTCGTCCGAGCAGGTGACGCAGACATCGCCGTGACATTCGGGCTCGGCCATCCGGGACACGCCCTCGGAAGAGCTTCCCGATCCGCCGGGGAACCCCACTGGGGTTCCCCGGACCCCAGGGGTCAGACCGGTCCGTTCGGTCAACGGATCACCTCCGGGCCGAGCACGCCCGGCTGCTCGAAGAGCACATGCACCAGCTCCCACAGCACGTGGTAGGCGGTCACGTGGACCTCCTTGACGACCAGGGGATCGTCGGAACGGGCGACCAGCGGGTGGTGGACAGCCGGGCTGCGGGCCATCTCGCCACCGTCCCCGCCGAGCAGGGCGATGGTGAGCATCCCGAGGTCGGCCGCGGTCTCCAGCCCTCGCAGGACCGCGGGGTCGCGGCCGTCGACCGACACCCCGAGCGCGATGTCCTCGGGCGTGGCCAGATAGCGGAGCTGGTAGGCGAACATCTCCGGGTAGCCGTCGCGACCGGCGATGCCGGTCAGGGTGGCCACGTCGCCGGTGAGGGAGATGGCCGGCAGGGCCCGTTTGCCGACGATCACCGGGTGGACGAACTCGACGGCGATATGCTGGGCGTCGGTGCTGGCGCCGCCGCTGCCGAAGCAGACCAGCTTGCCGCCGCGGTGGAAGCGGATCGCCATCGCGTGGCAGGCCCGCGCCACCTGCTCGGCGTCGTCGGCCAGCGTCTCGACGGGCCGGTCCCGCTGCTCGAGGGCGTCAGTCGCCACCGCTTGGAGCGTCTCCGACAGTCGTTGTCGCATGCGGCCCTCCCGGCGGCTTACCGGCATCTGGGAAGCATGCGCCGCCACCGACGGCAAATGCAAGACAGTTCTGTCCGGACAGCTCACGGACACTGCGTCAACCTTGGGATTCCTGGGCCTGGTGGGCACCCTGGGCCTACAATCGCACAAATCGAGCCGGGGAGCGGCCTTGGACGAGCGCGTTGAGGACCCGAGGGAGAGCCGGGAGCCCGACGACGCGCGCGCAGCCATCGAACCAGGCGATGAGGTCATCATCGACCCGGTGTTCGTCGTCACCCAGACGTTCCCGGCCCGCCCGTCGTCGATCCCCGACATCCGCGAGTTCGTGCTGCGCTACCTGGCCGAGTCACCCCTTACCCCGCAGGGCCACCAGCAGCTCCACCATGCGGTCCTGAACGCGCTGCTGGACGCGGCCAGTCCCGACGGCGGCCACATCCAGGTGTGCTTCCGGATCTTCCCCGACAGCGTCGAGATCGACGTCCTGCGCGGCCCCGCCACCGTCGGCGCCAGCTTCCCCTCTGTCCGCCGGGACCGTCCCGAGCACCGCTCGTTCGCGGAGTGGATCGCCGGCGTCCTCAAGCGCGAAGGCCTCTCCCAGGAGGCCGCGGCCAGGCAGCTCGGCGTCTCGGTCAAGACGGTCAGCCGCTGGGTCGGCGGCGAGACCGAACCCCGCCTGCGCGAGCTCCGCCGCATCCACGAGGTCTTCGGCGAAGCCCCATTGGGCTAGGCGGTGGCTGCTTGCCGTTGCCGTCTGCCGGCCAGCACGCGGTCCCCGATCCATGTGGGGAGCTCCGGCTCGGCCACGGCCACCCACCAGCGCCCGCGCCGTCGTCGAGCTGATCCGCTCGCTACCCGGTGGTGGCGGCCTTCCTCGGCGGCGTTGGGATGTCGTCGCCGACCAGGCGCCCGATCTCGTCGCTGCCCATCGGCCGGCCGAAGTAGTAGCCCTGGCCGATGTCGCAGCCCATGCGGCGCAAG
>DATHIG010000850.1:0-2716 GCA_035490035.1 Actinomycetes bacterium | reverse complement strand
AGCTCGAAGAAGGTCGCCCTGGTCCGCTCGCCGTCGCAGAGGCTGGCGGCCGCCTCCACCACCAGCTGCTTCAGCTGTCCGCGAAGCGCCTCGCGCTCGCCCTTGCCCGAGACCTGGTGGACCCGCCCGACGACCTCGGCGATCGGGGTGATCACGTCGCCGACGACCAGCCGCAGCTTGGCGTCGGTCTCGATCGCCAGCGTCTCGGCCGAGCGTGCCTCCGCCTCCTGCCGCAGCTCCCGCCGCGACTTGATCCACAGCGGCACGGCCACCGCCACCGCCCCGGCCACCACCAGCCCCCATCGCGCGGACGTCGCCGGTCCCCCGTCCCGCAGCACCGCCACCCCATACCCGAGCGCGACCGCCCCCGCCTCGGCGACCAGATAGGCGCGCAGCCGGCTCCGGCGTCGGGCCGCCGGCTGCAGCGCCTCGACGGCCGCCACCATGCCGGCATCGGAGCTCGGCTGCCCGGAAAGCGGCGGTGTCGACGTCATGCCGCGAAGTATCCCAAACCCCGCCCACCGCGTCCGTCAGCTCGTTGACCTCCGGCTACTCGCGGAGGAACCGCGACAGCAGCTTGCCGCGGAGCCGGGCTGGTCGGCCGGTGCGCTGCTCGGCGGCGTCGGTGGAGGCGGCCAGCAGGCGGGCGGCGTTGATGCCGAGCCAGCGCAGCGGCTCTGGCTCCCAGGGCCGGGAGCGGTGGTGGACCCACGGAAGGCGGCTCAGCTCGGTGTCGTTGCCACAGATCAGGTCGGCAAGGGTGCGGCCGGCCAGGTTGGCGGCGGCCACGCCGTCGCCGACGTAGCCGCCGGCCCAGGCCAGCCCGGTGCGGCGGTCAAGACCGACCGAGGCGGTCCAGTCGCGGGGGATGCCGAGCGGCCCGCCCCAGCGGTGGCTGATCCGAGCCCCGGCGGCCTGGGGCAGCAGCTGCCCAAGGGCGGCCTGGAGCCGGGCGTGGACGCGCTCGTCCCGGTCGTAGTCGGGCCGGATCCTCGACCCGTAGTGGTAGGGGGCGCCTCGTCCCCCGAACGCGATCCGGCCGTCGCGGGTGCGCTGGGCGTAGACGAACAGGTGGCCGCCGGCGGCGACGGCCTCCCCGCCAGCCCAGCCGATCTGGTCCCAGACGGTGGCCGCCAGCGGCTCGGTGGCGATCATCAGCGAGTAGAGCGGGACCACCGACCGGCGCGTCCCCGGCAAGGTCGCCGTGTACCCCTCGGTGGCCCGAACCACCACCTCGGCGTGCACCTGGCCGGCCGGGGTGTCCGCCCGGCCGGGCCGGATGCGGGTCACCGAGGTGGACTCGAAGATCGGCACCCCCAGCCGCTCGACCACCTCGGCAAGGCCGCGGGCCAGCCGGGCGGGGTTCACGGCGGCGCAGTGCGGCGTCCAGGTGGCGCCGAGCACTCCGGCCGCGCGCACCCGCTCCCCCGCCTCGCCCGGGCCGAGCAGCCGCTGGTCGGACTCGCCCATCCCCCAGCGGCGGCCATGCTCGACCCTGGCCTCCAGGCGGGCAAGCTGCACCGGGGAGGTCGCCAGCTGCAGCGCGCCGCCCTTGACGTAGTGGCAGTCGATGCCCTCCCGCTCGGCCACCCGGCCGACCTCGTCCACCGTCCGGAACATCTCCCGCTGCAGCGCGACGGTGGCGTCCCGCCCGGCCCGCCGGGCCAGCTTCTCCCGGTCCATGGCCATGAACGCCGAGCACCAGCCGCCGTTGCGTCCCGAGGCCCCGAACCCGGCGACCTCCCGCTCCACCACCGCCACCCGCAGCCCCGGCTCCGCCCGGCGCAGGTAGTAGGCGGTCCACAGCCCGGTGTAGCCGGCGCCGACGATGGCGACGTCGACGTCGAGCCGCCCGGGAAGCGCGGGCCGCGGGAGCAGCGGGTCGCCCTCCAGCCGGTCCAGCCAGAGCGAACGGCTGCGGTAGAAGGACGGGTCGGCCACCTCGATGGTCACGCGTACCGGCTCCCTTCTCTCGTACCCCGATTCTCTCAGTACGAGCGGGGCAACCGCAGGGAGTGCTCGGCCACGTAGTTGAGAATCATCTCCCGGCTGACCGGGGCGGTCCGCAGGACCCGGGCCATCCACCAGAGGCCGGCGATGCCGTACTCGGCGGCGAACCCGTTGCCGCCGTGGATCTGGATGGCGACGTCGACGGCCTTGAGGGCCGACTCGGCGGCCGCGTACTTGGCCATGTTGGCGGCCTCGCCGGCGCCGGGCACGCCGGCGTCGGTGGCCCAGGCGGCCTTCTGGGTCATCAGGCGGGCCAGCTCGACCTCGATCTTGGCCTCGGCCAGCGGGTGGGCCAGCCCCTGGTGGGCGCCGATGGGCACGTCCCAGACCTGGCGCTGGTTGGCGTAGGCGGCGGCCTTGGCCAGGGCGTAGCGGGCGATGCCGTTGCCGGCGGCGGCGCCGATGATCCGCTCCGGGTTGAGGCCGTGGAAGACCTGGCGCAGTCCGTCCCCCTCCTCGCCGAGCAGCCGGTCGCCCTCGACCCGGACGTCGTCGAGGAACAGGAAGAACTGCCGCTCGGGGGCATTGACCTCCAGGTCGATGGGGGTGGCCTGCAAGCCGGGGGCGTCGGTGTCGACGATGAACAGCGAGAGGCGTCCCCGGCCGCTGCCCTCCTCGACGCCGGTTCGGCTGACGACCAGCACGGCGTCGGCCTCGTCCACCCCGGAGATGTAGTACTTGCGGCCCGAGATCCGCCAGCCGTCGC
>DATHIG010000849.1:0-4039 GCA_035490035.1 Actinomycetes bacterium | reverse complement strand
CGGCCGCCTACGATGTCGGCGCGCGCAACTCCGAATGGGTGGCCACCCTGCACCTGGCCCAGCCCATCCGCCACGGCGCCGGCGGTGTCTGGGTCATCACCCGGACCGCGAACCCCGCGGGAAGCTACTAGGAGTGGCCTCTCTGAGCGATGGGAGCACGGGGCCCTTGAGGCGCCGAGCCAGGAACCTCCTCGTGTGACGCGACGCCGGGGCGTCCGCGCCTTCTCCATCTCAGCGGCCCTTCCTCTCGCCACCTAACTTCGCCCCTGGCCGGGTGCGCCACCCGCGGTCGAGCGCTGGCAGCGCCGAAGCGTCCAGCTCGCCCCAAGTATCAGGGGGGGGCGACTAGATCGTCCGGGCAGTGTCGCCGTCTCCTCAGGTTCTGGTGGCGTAGCGGAGGTGAACCACGCCGTTGCCGAACCGGCGTTCGTCGAGCAGTTCGAGGTTCAGGCGGACATGGTCGGGGAGCGCCTGGTTGCCGCCTCCGACCACGATGGGCACCAAGAACAGGTGGAACTCGTCGACCAATCCGGCCTTGATCGCCTGGGCGGCAAGCTCGGGACCGCCAACGGAGATGTCACGTTCCGCCTGCGTTTTCAGCTGCCGGACCGCTGCAGGGTCGAAGTCTGGCTCGATCCGCGTCCTGGCGCTGGAGGGCGTCTCCAGCGACTTGGAGTACACCATCTTGTCGGCCGCCTGCCAGAGCTGCGCGAAGTCCTGCATGACGGGCCGCTGGTCGGCGAGGGTGTGCGCGGTCTCCCAGGCGACCATCACCTCATACATCCGGCGCCCGTAGAGGTAGGTGCCGACCGGCCGCTCGAGGTCGTTGACGAAGCGGTGCACCTCCTCGTCTGGGGCTGCCCAGTCGAAGTTGCCGTCCTCGTCGGCGATGTAGCCGTCGAGCGAGGTGATCGCCGAGTAGATCAGCTTGGCCATGGTGGGGTCTCCCTTGAGGGCCAGGTGTGGAGGATCAACGCGCCGAGTGGCGCCCGCGACCGGACGGGACGGGACGGGACGGGACCAGCCTGGGGCCACATTGGAGCCACCGTTGTCTCTCTACTGCTGCGAGAAGGCGGCGTCGAACGCCGCGTCGGGCAGCTTCCAGAGCAGCGAACGGACATACGTGACGGCCTCGGCGGCGCCATGCAACCGGTCCATGCCGGCGTCCTCCCACTCGACCGAGATCGGACCGTCGTAGCCGACCGCCTCGAGCGCGCGGAACGCGTCCTCCCACGGCACGTCGCCGTGCCCGGTCGAGACGAAGTCCCAGCCGCGGCGCGGGTCGCCCCACGCCAGGTGCGAGCCGAGCACGCCGGCGCGACCGTTCTTCGGGCGCATCCGCGTGTCCTTGCAGTCGACGTGGTAGATGCGGTCCTTGAAGTCCCAGATGAAGCCGACCGGGTCGATGTTCTGCCACATCATGTGCGACGGGTCCCAATTGAATCCGAACGCCTCGCGATGGTCGATGGCCTCCAGGGCGAGCACGCTCGACCAGTAGTCGTAGGCGATCTCGCTCGGGTGCACCTCGTGCGCGAACCGCACGCCCTCGCCGTCAAACACATCGAGGATCGGGTTCCAGCGCGTCGCGAAGTCCTCGAACCCCGCCTCGATCACGTCGGCGCCGACCGGAGGAAACATCGCCACGTACGACCAGATACTCGAACCGGTGAACCCAACCACGGTGTCGATGCCGAGCTTGCGGGCGACCCGCGCCGTGCGCTGCATGTCCTCGGCGGCGCGCCGCCGAACCCCCTCGGGCTCGCCGTCGCCCCAAACGTAGCCGCGCAGGATCGCCTGGTGCCGGAAGTCAATCGGGTCGTCGCAGACGGCCTGGCCGGCGAGGTGGTTCGAGATCGCGAACACCTGCAGGCCGTGCCGGCCGAGGATGTCCAGCCGCGACCGCACGTACGCGTCGTCCTCGTCCGCGCGCTTCAGGTCGAGGTGGTCACCCGACGCGGCGATCTCCAGACCGTCGTACCCCCAGCCGGCGGCCAGCCGCGCGACCTCCTCGAACGGCAGGTCCGCCCACTGCCCGGTGAAGAGCGTCACCGGTCGGCGGGCCTTGCTGCTTTCATTGATCGGCATCCAACCTCCACTCACCTGTCGGCGACTGCACAAGTCGCTCCAACGGCAACGCGTGAATCTGGCTGCTCAGCGACGAACCTGTCCTGAGGCGACACGGTCATTCTCTCAGTCTTCCCCCAGGCTCCACTGCACCCAACCAGACCGCACTCACCAGCATCCCCGCCCAACCTGACCTGCCAGACCCGACTGGACCGCACAGAACAGAAGATGGGCGGCAGTCATCTGGTGTGACGACGGTCCCTGCGGCTGAGGTCAGGCCCATTTGATGGAGACGACCTCGACCGGTGCCCATTCGCCAGCCCGGCGGTAGTCTCCCAGCCCCCAGCAGGCACTCACCCTGCTGCAGTAGACCCGGCCCGTCACCTGCGGGCTCAGCTCGCCGGAAACGGCAGCGGCGGTGGCCTCATCCAGCAGCGCCATTCCCTCCTCGACCCGGCTCTTGGCCACCAACGCCCGGCCATCCAGATGCAGTCCCATCGCCTGGAGATCCGAGATACCAGAGGTGGAGCCGATGTCGAGGGCCCGCCGGCCAGCCGCCGCTGCGGTGTCGAGGTCCCCGCCGGTGAAGGCGGTCATCCCCCGCACACCGCGATGAAGCCGTGCACCGGCTGCTCGGACGCGCCCTGCAGGAGGCGCTCGGCCCGGTTCACCCACCCGTTGAGCACCGGCGGCAGGCCAGCCCCAAGGAGGTTGAACGCCAGCTGGGCGGCCGCGTTGGCAGCCGCCACCTTGTCCCCCGACCTTGCGTGCAGGGTGTACGCGCGCTCCCAGGCTTCACTGCGGTGTCTGGTTGGCCGACCCACCACGCCGCCTGCGCCAAGACCTCCAAGTCGTCGGGGCCGAGGTCCCCGGCGCGGTCGGCCTCGGTCATGAGCTCGAACGCCTCGCCCCAGGCGTGCCGGGGAGCGCCGCACGGGCCCGCTCACCTGGGGCTTCGTCAACGACCGAGCTCACCATGCCACCTCCCCCCGATGCCGCGCTCATTCTAGGTGCCGGCCTGCCGGCCCGACAGCGCCGCCGCTGACCAGCGCGATGGTAAGGCCGGCGGCTGATCGCTGCCGGGCTGTCGCAGCCATCAGAGCGCCAGGGCTGGGCCGCAGCTTCGCTGGCTGGCCTTGCTGGAGGTTTAATCCGCTGCGGCAATGCCCAGTCGAATGAGGCGATGGTGGAGCAATCGAGCACGACCCCGGGAGCAGAGGACGCCGCTCCTGAGGTTGACGCGACCCCACCGGCCGACACTGGAAGACGTCTGGGGTGGCGGCGACCGCACGGGCGGGAGGCCAAGCCGCGGCGACCTCCGTGGTGGGAGGTGCCACCCCAGGGCTATCTCGAGGTCGAGTCGCGAAACAGCCCCACCAGTCCCCGAGCCCTCCGTACGCTGGCCAGATCCGCAGTCAGGGCGGGCTTTTCCTGGAATCCCGGCAACCCGTTGCCCGTGCGGCGCCTTGTCGAGGAGCAAGAGCGGGCTCGGCTGGTGTTCCAGGCCCGACGTGAGCTTCCAAGGGTGACGGCGGTGGCCAGCCAGGTCATGCTGCTCGACAGTCGCCTGGCCGAGGCCGAAAAGACGCTGGAGCAGGCGACCAGGCATCGTTCGGCCGCGGCCGCGCTCGCTCGCCGTTCGCTGGACCAGCCGGCAACAGCAGCAAGAGGGTCCAAGGCGCAACCCACGGCGGGGTTTGACCAGCCACCGGACAAGGATCCCGCGGAGCAGCAGGCTCGGCCGCTGAGGGTGGATCCCTGGTCAGAGGTGGCCATCCTGGTGGTGATGGCCAGCGGCCAGGGGGTGTTGGCGTATGCGGCTGCCCGCGACGCGGGGCTTGAGGTGGGGGCGCTTGGATTGCTTGCCTTGGCGGCCGCGGTTGGCTCGATCGTCGCCGCGCAGCTGGCCGCCCGTGGCCTCCACCGGCTCGGCGCCTCGCCAGAGGGATCTGATGATCCGCGTCGGAGGCGCCAG
>DATHIG010000848.1:0-3627 GCA_035490035.1 Actinomycetes bacterium | reverse complement strand
CGGTCCTTGCCGAACGAGCGGCCGGTGATCTTGGGGCCGGGAGGAGACTGGCGGCGCTTGTACTCGGCCCCGTCGACCAGCCGGACGACCTGGGCGACGGTGTCGCGGTCGAAGCCCTTGGCGACCAGCTCGTCGACGCTGGCGTCGTCCTCGATGTAGGCCTCGAGGATCGGGTCGAGCAGCTCGTAGGGAGGCAGGGAGTCGGTGTCGAGCTGGCCGGGGCGCAGCTCGGCCGACGGCGGCTTGTCCAGCACCGACTGGGGAATGACCACCCCGGCGCCGTTGCGCCAGCGAGCCAGGGCATAGACCAAGGTCTTGGGCACGTCGCGGATCACCGCGAAGCCGCCGGCCATGTCGCCGTACAGGGTGCAGTAGCCGACGGCCAGCTCGGACTTGTTGCCGGTGGTCAGGACCAGGCTGCCGACCTTGTTGGACAGGCTCATCAGCAGCGTGCCCCTGGCTCTGGCCTGGAGGTTCTCCTCGGCCACGCCGGGCTCGGTGCCGGCGAACGGCTCCTTGAGCACGGCCAGGAACGCCTCCACCGGCTCGGCGATCGGCAGGGTGAGCAGCCGGATGCCGAGGTTGCCGGCCAGCGCCCTCGCGTCGGCCAGGCTCGATTCCGAGGAGAAGCTGGACGGCATGGCCACCCCGACGACCCGGTCGCGGCCGAGCGCGTCGGCGGCGATGGCCGCGACCAGGCTGGAGTCGATGCCCCCGGACAGGCCGATGTGGACGGTGTCGAAGCCGTTCTTGCCGACGTAGTCGCGGGTGGCGCAGACCAGCGCCCGGTAGACCTCCTCCTCGACCCCGAGCGGCTGGGCAAGGCGGCGGTCGACGGGCGGACCGGGGTCGGACAGCCGGTCGGTGACCCGCACCCGGTTGACGGCCAGCGCCGGGCGGGGGTCGGTGGCCGGAGCCCGCCTCGGCCGTTCCGACAGCCGGGCCGTCGCTCCCTCCTCCAGGGCCAGGTCGACCACCAGCAGCTCGTCGGTGAACGCGCCCGCCCTGGCCTGCAGCCGACCCTGGGGGTCGATGTAGGCGCTCTGGCCGTCGAAGACCAGCTCGTCCTGGCCGCCGAACTGGGCGACGTAGAACAGGTGGGCACCGTGGTCGGCCGCCCTGGTGGCCAGCATGGGGACCAGCCGGTCGCTCTTCTCCAGCCGGTAGGGAGATGCGTTGAGGCTGACCACCACCTCGGCCCCCGCCGCCACCGCCGAGGCCATCGGCCCCCACGGGAACCACAGGTCCTCGCAGATGGTCACCGCCACCTCGACCCGGCCGAAGCTGGCCAGCAGCACCTCGCTGCCGGGCACGAAGTAGCGTTCCTCGTCGAACACGCCGTAGTTGGGCAGCAGCACCTTGCGGTACACGCCCAGCACCCGGCCCTGGTGGCAGAGGGCGGCGGCGTTGGCCGGGCCGGCGTGGGTCGGCTCCACGAACCCGACAACCGCTGCGGTCTCGCCGACCTCGGCCGCCACCCGGTCGACGGCGGCCCGGCTGGCGGCCAGGAACGACGGCATGAACACCAGGTCCTCGGGCGGGTAGCCGGTGAGGGTCAGCTCGGGGAACACCACCAGGTGGGCGCCGAGGCCGGCCGCCTCCCGGTAGCCGCCCAGCACCCGCTCGACGTTGCCGTCCAGATCCCCGACGACCGGGTTGATCTGCGCCCCCGCGAGCCGCAGCCGCTCCATGGCCCCAGGGTAGCAGTGGACTCCCGGGGCGACTGGTAGCATCGCCGGGCCATGGACAAGCAGCAGGAATACGTGCTCCGGACGGTCGAGGACCGCGACGTCCGCTTCATCCGCCTCTGGTTCACCGACGTGCTCGGGTTCCTGAAGTCGTTCGCGATCACCCCGGCGGAGCTGGAGGGGGCGTTCGAGCGGGGCATGGAGTTCGACGGCTCGGCCATCGAGGGCTACGCCCGCGTCCAGGAGGCCGACATGGTGGCCAAGCCCGACCCGGGCACCTTCCAGGTGCTGCCGGGGCGCGGCGACGGCGGGGTAGCCCGGATGTTCTGCGACGTGCTCACCACCGAGGGCGAGCCGTTCGACGGGGACCCCCGCTGGGTGCTGCGCCGCAACCTGGAGCGGGCCGCCGGCTCCGGCTTCACCGTCTATGTGATGCCGGAGCTGGAGTTCTTCCTGTTCGCCGACGCCGAGTCGGCCCGGCCGCTCGACATCGGCTCCTATTTCGACCAGACCGCCCTGGACCTGTCGCAGGACTTCCGCCGCATCGCCATCGCCATGCTGGAGCGGATGGGCATCTCGGTGATGCAGTCCCACCACGAGATCGCCCCCAGCCAGCACGAGATCGACCTGCGCGAGGCCGACGCGCTGACCATGGCCGACAACGTGATGAGCGCCCGCCTGGTGGTCAAGGAGGCCGCCCTCGAGCAGGGCCTGCACGCCACCTTCATGCCCAAGCCGCTGGAGGGTGTGGCCGGGTCGGGCATGGACACCCACCTGTCGCTGTACGAGGGCGACCGCAACGCCTTCTACGACCCGGGCCAGGAGGCCAACCTGTCCAAGACGGCCCGCAGCTTCATCGCCGGCCTGCTGGTCCACGCGCACGAGTACACCGCCGTCACCAGCCAGTGGATCAACTCCTACAAGCGGCTGGTGCCGGGCTACGACGCCCCGACCCACGTCTGCTGGGCCCAGCGCAACCGCTCGGCCATGGTGAGGGTCGGGGGCTACCGTTCCGACCGGGTCGACGTCGAGGTCCGCTCGCCCGACCCGGCGGCCAACCCCTACCTGGCCTTCGCCGTCCTGCTGGCCGCCGGCATGAAGGGCGTCGAGGAGGACTACGAGCTGCCGCCGGAAGCCGGCGACAACATCCAGGACATGACCGACGCCGAGCGCCGCGCGGCCGGCATCAGGTCCCTCCCGGTCGACCTGCACGAGGCGCTCACCGCCATGGAGCGGTCCGAGCTGGTCGCCGAGGCCCTTGGCGAGCACGTCTTCGAGTACTTCCTGCGGAACAAGCACCGCGACTGGGACAGCTACCAGCGCTACGTCTCCCCGTTCGAGCGAGAGCGCTACCTGCCGCTGCTCTAGAGAGGCGGCCCAACGGTGTCGCGCTCCGCCCTGGCCCGGCTCGGCTTCGAGGATCCCGAGGCCGCCGTCGCCGACCTGGAGCGACTGGGGGCGTGGCCCCCGGCGGCCGCCCCGGGCGGGGACCGGCTGCTGACCGAGATCGCGGGCAGCGCGGCCCCCCAGCTGGCGGCGAGGGCGCTGGCCGGCATCGCCGCCGCCCATCCCGACCCCGACGGCTTCGCCGCCCTGCTCCGGCGCCGGCTCGGCTTCCGGCGCCGGCTCGTCCCCGTGGTCGCGGCCAGCCGGTCGCTGGGGGCCTGGCTGGCCGTCCACCCTGAGGAGGCCGACCGGCTCGCCGACGGCCGCCCGTTCGCCGCCCCCCGGCGGCGGGAGGAGCTGGTCGCCCAGGCCGCCGCCCTGGTGGTGGCGGCCGGCGAGTCCGGCTACCAGCCGTCGCCGGTGCGGCTGGCCGTGCTCGGCATGGGCAAGCTGGGCGGGGCCGAGCTGAACTACGTGTCCGACATCGACGTGCTGTTCTGCCACCAGCCGCTGGAGGGCGCCGACCCGGAGGCCGCCGCCAGGGCCGCCGACC
>DATHIG010000847.1:0-2891 GCA_035490035.1 Actinomycetes bacterium | reverse complement strand
CAGCCCACAGAACCAAGGACTGCTGGGCCACACGCCTGAAGAAGCCATCCAGCCGGGCTTCTGGAAGACGCTGGTCCATCCCGAGGACCGCGAGTGGGTACTGCCCAAGACGAGCGCTGCGCGCGCACCGGGGAACCCTGGCATGTGGAGTACCGGGTCCTCACCAAAGACGGCCGGGTGGTGTGGCTCCGGGACCATGCCGTGGTGATCCGCGGCGAGCACGGCGAGCCGGACTACTGGCAGGGCTACTACATCGACATCACCGACCAGAAGCTGGCCGAGGAGGCGCTCCGCCAGGCGTTGGAGCGCGAACACCAGGCGCTGGAGCGCGAGCGGCAGGCCGCCCGCCAGCTGCGGGCCCTCGACGAGATGAAGAACACCTTCCTTGATGCCGTCTCCCACGAGCTGCGCACCCCGCTGGCCACCGTCATCGGGATCGCCCTCACCCTCCAGCGGGTCGGGTCGAGCCTGACCCAGCAGGACACCGTCGACCTGGTCGACCGGCTGGCCGCCAACGCCGGCAAGCTGGACCGGCTCCTCACCGACCTGCTGGACCTGGATCGGCTGAGCAAGGGCATCGTTGCCCCCCAGCGCAGCCGCACCGACCTGGCCGCGCTGGTCAGCCGAATCGCCCAGGAGTGGCGCCAGCGCAGCGGGCGGCGGCTGGACCTGATGGCCGAGCCGGTAGTGGCCTGGGTCGACCCGGCCAAGGTCGAGCGCATCCTCGAGAACCTGCTCGCCAACGCCGACCGACACACCACGCCGGACACCCCGGTCTGGGTCAAGGTCGCCCGCCAGGGCAAGGGGGTACTGCTGGCCGTCGAGGATGCCGGCGGCGGAGTGCCGCGCGAACTGCAGGCCGCTCTGTTTGAACCGTTCCGCCAAGGACCCGGGGCGCCTGCCCACGCGCCGGGAGTCGGCATCGGCCTTTCCCTGGTGGCCCGCTTTGCCGAACTGCACGGCGGGCGGGCCTGGGTCCAGGACCGGCCCGGCGGCGGTGCGTCGTTCCGGGTCCGGCTCCCAGACCCCACCGACCCAGCGGATGTCGGCGGGCGAAACGTGAGGTGAACCGGCGTTGCGCCGGCCGCTGGCAGGACAGCTCCGCCACCTTGGCCCGCGCACGTCGGCAGTAGGGCGACCACAGCTACCACGCTACGGCGGTAAGGGACGTTAATCTGGTGAGGCCTGCTGGCCCCGCGGGCCTCGATTGGCTGCTGAGCGGCTCCGGTGGGGTGCCTTGCCCGACTCGAGTGGCAACCTGCTATTTGGGAGTGTGCTGCGGCTTGTCCGCCACGTACTATCCGGGCAGTCAGGTCCTTGCTCTCGTCCATCTGGTCGGGATCTGTCCGCCCCGGACCGGCAGGTGGAATCATCGTGAGACTGCCCACGGTTCGGTGGATCTGGGGCCGGGTGGGCCTGGCAGGCCCTGAACCTGCAATCTGGCAAGACAGCCAGCTCACGAGCCGCCTGGCTCGAGGGAGCCAGGCGACGCGGGCGGACGGTGCTGCCCGGCCGAGGACGGCGCGCCGCCACGGCCAGCGGCCGTCGATCTCGACTTCCAGCAAGAAGCTCAGGAACGTCCTAATGTCCACGATCAGCCTGAGGACACCGACGTTCTGGAGTGAGGGTTGAACGGCGACGGTCCTGATGATGTCGGCCGCTACACGGACGAGGGCTGCTGCCAAGCCCACGACGAGCGTCACGATCCCAAGGACCTCGACACCCCTCGCTATGGTATCCATCGCCGGCGATGGTGCATCTGGACAGTTCACGGCACGCTGAAGTCGCGACAGCGGTCTGGCGTCAGATCGCCAAGGCCAGCTCGTCGAACGCGACCGCCATCCGCCGGTTCACCGGCACGTCGACCGCCAGCTCGTAGTGGCCTCGGCGGACGTTCTGCACGAAGGCATGCCCGGCGATTACAGCCCTGGCGCTGTGGTCCTGCTTGAGCCCACGCATCGGACGCAGCCTCGACTTGAGACGGCCGTGGTCGGCCTCGATGTGGTTGTTGGCAGACCGATCGGTTCGATGCCAGGCCGCCGGCAGCAACTCCTCCAGCACCATCGGGTAGGTGGGTGCCCGGTCGGTCACGACTTCACTCGGCCTGACCGTGGTGCGCCGATAGCCCGCTCGAAGAAACGGCGAGCTGCTCTGACGTTGCGCCGTGGGGAGACGAAACACGTCAATGATTTGGCCTAGCTGGTCGATGGCCCGGTAGACATAGCGCCACTGGCCGGCGACCTTCACATAGGTCTCGTCGACCTGCCAGCGGTCGCCGACGGCATGTCGGCAGGGCCGGGCAGCCTCGGCCAGCAGGCGCGTGAAGCGAAGCACCCACCGGTAGATGGTGACGTGGTCGACCTCGATACCGCGTTCGGCGGGCAGCTCCTCGACGTCACGGTAGGACAGGCCAAGCGCAGGTACCAACGGACGGCCAGCACGATCACATCAGGTGGGAAGCAGAAACCGGCGAACGCAGAGCGTGCGATAGGAGCGGTTCGGGAGCGACGGGTTCTCATGGCAACAGTCTGCCTGCTCCAGCTCGGTCACAGCAGCTGCAACAGTGCCTCACTCGGTCACCGGGAAGCCGGCGACCGGGCTGCGGTTACAGGCGCTGGGGCGGGTTCGGGTTGGGAGCAGGCACGGGGTTGGAGGTCGTGCGTGATGATGCAGGACCAGCGATCCACGACTCTTGACCATTTCTGCATGCTTCCGCGGCTGTCCTGTTGGCCTCTTGACCGCCGCCGTACGGTGCTGGGTAGTGTTTCCTCGTACTCGAGCGGGCGGGAGTGGTATGGATGCCGGCACTCGGCTCACCCATCGTCAGGCAGCTTCGGAGTATGGCAAGCGCGTACGAGGACGCGGCGGGGAGTCCATCGAACGATCCGCTT
>DATHIG010000846.1:0-5061 GCA_035490035.1 Actinomycetes bacterium | reverse complement strand
GGCCGGGCCAGCCTCGGGCGAGGGGTCGGGAGCCAAGCCCGCCCGTCCAAAGCCGGCCGTTCCCGACCTCCGGGAGTACGACCCGCGCCCCTGCTGATCCCGGCGGTCGTCGGGTCGACCGGTGGTCAGGCGAGCCGTCTGCGCCGCTGGAGCTCCCGCAGCCTGAGCATGGGCCGGCTGAGCCTGACCCGCCGCTGCACCGACAGGTTCGCGGCTGTGGGGTCGCCCTCGGCTGTCCCCGGAGCACCACCCGCCTGGTCGACCCAGTCACCCAGCGCTGCCGCCAGCAGCCCGCTCAACCGTGGGACATCCCACACCGGCATCCGGAAGGTCCCGACGCACCTGTCGTCCTGCCAGATGCTCAGCACCACCAGGTCCCGCTCCGGGTGCCAGGTGACACGCAACCCAGCTCCCCGCTCGTCGAGGAACATGTCCCGGCGGGTCGGCAGCCCTCGCCTGTTGTCCACAGGCTCAGCGTGGTGGTTCCCGGTCGGTGGCGCAAGCCCTCGTCTGGTCAGTGGCGCCTGCCAGGGCGTCCGGGCAGCGAGCTGTCTCGACGATCGAGCGGCGCGTCCGGTTCTGCCCGTCCGGGCCCTCAGTGACCGATGTCGCGGTCGCCGGCCTCGACCAGCCCGCTCTCGTACGCGAAGACCACGACCTGGGCGCGGTCGCGCAGGCCGAGCTTGGTGAGGATGCTCGACACGTGCGACTTCACGGTCGCCGGTCCGATGAAGAGCTCCTCGGCGATCTCGGCGTTGCTGTACCCCCGGGCGACGGCGGCCACCACCTCGCGCTCCCGGTCGGTGAGGCGCTCCAGGCGATGTGAGACGGCGGCGTCGACGGTGAGGCGCTCGGTGAACTGGCCGATGAGCCGCCGGGTGATCGACGGCGCCAGCAGCGCCCCGCCGTCGGCCACGGTACGGACGGCGGTGGCGAGCTGGTCGGGGGGGATGTCCTTGAGCACGAAGCCGCTGGCACCGGCGCGCAGTGCCTTGTAGACGTACTCGTCAGGGTCGAACGTGGTCAGGATCAGCACCCGGACGTTCCAGTCGGCCTCGGCCAGGATCCGGGAGGTCGCCTCCAGACCGTCCATGTCGGGCATCCGGATGTCCATGAGGATCACGTCGGGACGGTGCCGGTGTGCCACCTCGATCGCCTCGATCCCGGTCCCGGCCTCGGCGACGACCTCGATGTCGTCGTGGATCCGCAGCACCATGGCGAACCCACCGCGCACCAGCGCCTGGTCGTCGACCACGGCGACACGGATGCTCACGCCGGCTCGCCTCCGGTGGGCAGGTGGGCGACGACTCGGAACCCGCCGTCCGGGCGCGGCCGAGCGTCGAGGGTCCCGCCCAACAGCAGTGCCCGCTCCCGCATCCCGACGATGCCGTGACCCGACCGGCGAATCTGCTGGTCGGAATCTTCCAGCTGTCGGCCGGAGGCCGACTCCGAGCCCTTGTTGGCGTGACCGTCGTCGAGCACCTCGATGACGATCCCGGTCCTGTCGGTGCCGAGCCGCACCTCGGTGTGGGCACCGGGACCGGCGTGCTTGAGCACGTTGGTGAGCGCCTCCTGGACGATGCGGTACGCGAACAGGTCCACGCGGGCCGGCAGAGGGGCCCGGATGCCGTCCATTGTGACCGAGACGTCCACCCCCGCCCCGCGGATCTGCTCGACCAGCCGGGGGAGGTCCGCCAGGCCGGGCTGGGGGCCCAGTCCGTCGTGGTCGGTCTCCGGTCGGAGGACCCCGAGCAGGTGGCGCAGCTCGTCCAGCGCCTGGCGTCCCGCCTCCTCGACCGCTCCCACCGCCTGCAGGGCGCCCTCGGGGTCCTTGGCGGCGACGGCCTTGGCCGCGCCCGCCTGCACCGTCATCAGGCTCACCCGGTGGGCGACCACGTCGTGCAGCTCGCGCGCGATGCGGGTCCGCTCCTCGGTCACGATCCGGCGGGCCTCGGCGGCCTGTTCCCGCAGCAGCTGGGCGGCGCGCTGCTTGCGCAACCGGAGACGGCGCCCGACGTACCACGCCACGAACATGACGACGCCGCCGAAGACGACCTCCCCCCACGGGGCCGGCTCAGTGAGGCCGTCGACGCTGACCAGGACGATGGCCGCGGCGACGCCCACCTGGGCCCACCGGTCCTCGGTGGCGTACCGCCCCGCGCTGTACAGGGCGATGATCGCCACCCCGCCGAGGTCGGCGTAGCCGCTCCCGAGCGTCGCCGCCCAGGCGACCACCGCCACGCCCAGCACGACCAGGGGCGCGCGCCTGCGCCAGTACAGCGCCGCGCTGGCCACGGCGAAGACCAGCAGGGCAGCGACCGGGACGTCGCCGAGGGGGCGGATGACGATCGCATCGCCGGGCCCGTCGACCACGAACACCGTCACCAGGAAGACCGCGATCGCCAGGACGGCGTCCGCGGCGCGGGGCCAGCGGGCGAAGGGGCCCCGGAAGCTTCTCGGGGCGTTCCCGAGCGATGTTCGGGAGGGCAGCGCCGTGCGGTTCACCATCGCTCCACGGTGAGACATCCGGTGCCCCCGGTCGCGGTTCATCGGGATGCACCGAGCCACAGTAGGCCAGGTCGGACGCGCGGTCATCCACCTGCGGGCGGATGTGGGTCTCCGCCGCCCGGAGGGAGACCACCCACCGACGGCTGCCCACGACCGTCGGCTGCCCAAGGTGACCATGGAGGGCGCTGACCTCCCACGGCAGCCCGAGCCGGTGCTGGTCGGCGCGTCCGGGCGCGGCTGATGCGACGGTCCCGCGTTCACCAGCGTCGCTTTTCCACATTCCTGGCCGGGGCGCCCATCTCGTGCCAGCCGACGGCTAGGGTGCGGCCATGGCGACCAAGCACCCTGCCGATCGCGGCGAGCTGGGGCGTTGCGGCGAAACGCTCGCCTGCGCCCGGCTGACCGCCGCCGGCCTGCGGATCGTGGCCCGCAACTGGCGCTGCCGGACGGGTGAGATCGACGTGGTCGCCGAGGCGCCGGGGCTGCTGGTGTTCTGCGAGGTCAAGACCAGGCGCGGCGACGGCTACGGCACTCCGGCGGCCGCCGTCGACGCGCGTAAGCAGGCTCGGCTGCGGAGCCTGGCCGCCGCCTACCTGCGGGCCACCCCGCACCGGCCGTTCCGGGTCCGCTTCGACGTCGTGACCGTCGTGTGGCCCCGGCATGGGCAGCCGCAGGTTGAGCACCTGAAGGGAGTGTTCTGAGGATGCTGGCCCGGCTGGCCACCACGGCGCTGGTCGGCCTCACCGCCCATCCGGTCGGGGTCGAGGTCGACATCGGCCGCGGCCTGCCCGCCGTGACCGTTGTCGGGCTCGGCGGCACGGCCGTGCTCGAAGCCCGTGACCGCCTCCGGGCCGCGTTCGGCAACACCGGCTACGAGTGGCCCGACCGGCGCGTCACGGTGTCCCTGCCCCCGGCCGACCTACCCAAGCATGGATCTGGCTTTGATCTGCCCATCGCGATCGCGCTGCTGGCCGCGGCCGGGTCGGTACCGGCGACCGCCCTCGAGGGGCTGTGGGCCATCGGCGAGCTCGGCCTGGCCGGCGACGTCCGCGCGGTCAGGGGCGTGCTCCCGGCTGCGCTGGCCGCCCGCCGGTCGAGCGCCCGGCTCCTGGTCGTTCCCCAGGCCAACCTGGCCGAGGCCGCGCTGGTCCCCGACCTGCGGGTCGCCGGAGCGACCTCGCTGGGCCAGGTTGGCCAGTGGCTGGACGGCCGGGCCGACCTGGGCCGCCCCGGTTCCCCGCCCGACGCTCCCGCCCCCCCGGTCGAGGACCTCACCGACGTGCGCGGTCAGGCCCTGGCCCGCCGTGCGCTCGAGATCGCTGCCGCCGGCGGCCACAACCTGCTCCTCATCGGTCCGCCCGGCGCCGGCAAGACCATGCTGGCCAGGCGCCTCCCCGGCCTGCTCCCGCCACTGGAGCAGGATGAGGCCCTCGAGGTCACCCAGGTGTTCTCGGCCGCCGGTCTGCTCGGCCCGGATGCCGGCCTGATCAGGATCCGGCCGTTCCGCGCCCCCCACCACGCCATCTCGGTTCCCGGCCTGGTCGGGGGCGGCCAGGTCCCCCGACCCGGCGAGGTCTCCCTGGCCAACCGCGGCGTCCTGTTCCTGGACGAGCTGCCCGAGTTCTCGCGCATGGCATGCGAGGCGCTGCGCCAGCCCCTCGAGGAGGGCGAGGTCACGGTCACGAGGGCCTTGGCCAGTGTCCGGTTCCCGGCCCGTTTCGCGTTGATCGCGGCGGCCAATCCGTGCCCCTGCGGGCACCTGGGCGACAGCCAGTTCGCCTGCCGCTGCAGCATCACCGACCTCCACCGCTACGCCAGCCGGTTGTCGGGGCCGCTGCTGGACCGCATCGACCTCTACGTCCAGGCCGAGCGGCTCACCGCCGAGGAGCTTGCTGGCGTGGCCGAGGCCGAGCCGACCGCGCCGGTCCGTGCCCGGGTGCTGGCCGCCCGCGCGCTCCAGCGGGGTCGCCAGGGGACCGAGAACGGCCGCCTGGCATCGACCGACCTGGCCGACCGCTGCCAGGTCGCGCCGGCGGCCCGCCGCACGCTCATGACCGCCGTTGACCGGCTCGGCCTCAGCGCTCGCGGGTTCCACCGCGCCCTGCGGGTGGCCCGCACCGTGGCCGACCTGGCCGGGGCCGACCGGGTCGAGGACCACCACATCAAGGAGGCCCTCGGCCTGCGCCACCTCCCGATCATCGGCGACCGCGAGGCGCAGCTCGTATGACCCCCTCGGGACCCCGCCCGCCGTGGTGGGCGCCGGGGCTGATGGAGCGGCTCATATGACCCCTCGGGAACCCGCCCGCCATGGTGGGCGCCGGGGCTGATGGAGCGGGACGTGCTGCTCTCGCTGGCCGCGACCCCAGGGCCGTTGCCGGCGGCGGTGGCGACCAGGCTGGGGGAGGGGCAGGAGCCGGGACGACTGCTCCGCGCGCACAGCCCCGACCCGGGTGCCGTCGCCGCGCGACTCGACGCGCTCGGCGTGCGGTTCCTGGTTCCCGGCGACCCCGGCTGGCCGCTGGCCGCCACGCCGCCCGACCCGCCGTGTGCCTG
>DATHIG010000845.1:0-2830 GCA_035490035.1 Actinomycetes bacterium | reverse complement strand
AGGACCGGACCGGGTCCGCCGCCCCGGCGCCCGACACCGTCCGGCTGGCCTCGCTCGTCAATGCCGAACGGGCCCGCCGCGCCCTGCCGACGCTGAGCCTGGTGCCCCGCCTGACGACGCTGGCCGGCGCCCAGTCGGCGCGGATGGCGGCGGCGCGGCGCCTGTCGGCCAGCCCAGGGCTGGCCGCAGCGGTCCAGCCGGCCAGCGCCTGGGACGAGCAGGTTCGTTGCGCCCGCAGCGTCGAGCAGGCCCATCGGGAGCTGATGCAGACCCCCGGGGCCAAGCGCCGGATCCTCAGCCGGTCCTACAACGCCATCGGGGTCGGGACCAGCACCGCCGGCTGCGTCTGGGTGACCGAGCTGCTGGCGAGGGTGCCGGACGCCGCCGCCACCGGATCGGACCGGCGTCCTGGACGGCCGGCGCGCACGTCCACCACGGCACCGACCACGACCACCCGGGCGACCACCACCACCACGCCGGCGCCGAAGTCGACGGCCGCTCCGACCACCGGCGCGCAGCCGCCGCCCGGCAACCGGTCCACCGCCCAGAAGCTGGTCAGCGACCTGTTCGACCGGCTCAACGCCGAGCGCCGGGCCAGGGGCCTGGCCGCGCTGGACTGGGATGACGACCTGGCGCGGATTGCGGCCGACTGGTCGGCGCAGATGGCCCGCACCCGCGACTTCAGCCACCGCGACCTGGGCGCGGCCGGCGGCCTGCCCGGGATGGCCAAGTTCTCGGCCCTGGGCGAGAACATCGCCTGGGTCGAGGGCTACCCGAGTATGGGCTCCCAGCTCCACCTGGGCTGGATGCGTTCGGAGGGGCACCGGGCCAACCTGCTCCAGCGCGGCTTCGACTCGGTCGGGATCGGCGTGGTCTGCTCGGGCGGCCGGGCCTGGGCGACCCAGAACTTCGGCCGCCTCGACGCCTCCGGCGCCCCGTCGATGAGCTCGCGCACCCCGGCCGAGGAGCCGATCGTGGCCACCCGGGCCGACGGCGTGCGCTGCTGACCGCGACGCGCTAGGGTGCCAACCGGTGGCCGGAACAGCGGCCACCCCGACGACCGAGGCGGTGCGGGCATGCTCAAGGCATGGGTGCTGATCCAGACGGAGGTGGGCAGGGCCGGCGAGGTGGCGGCCGCTGTGACCGCCATCGACGGGGTCGACCTCTCCGAGGTCACCGCCGGGCCGTTCGACGTCATCGCCAAGGTGCAGGCGCCAAACCTCGACGCGCTCGGCCGGCTGATCGTCAGCCGGGTCCAGGCCGTCCCCGGCACCATGCGGACCCTCACCTGCCCTCGCCCGGGCCCTGACCGCCCGGAGGCCTAGGGGCAGCATGGTTCAGGCGACCGCACCGCCGCTGCACCCGGAGGTTGAGCCGCTGGCCGGGCTGCTCGGCACCTGGCGGGGCGAGGGGGCTGGCGAGTACCCGACGATCGCCGGGTTCCGCTACGGCGAGGAGGTCCGCTTCTGGCACGTCGGCAAGCCGTTCCTCGCCTACGCCCAGCGGACCTGGAGCCTGGACGACGGCCGGCCGCTGCACGCCGAGACCGGCTACTGGCGGGCCAAGCCGGGTGCGGCGGTGGAGGTCGTCCTCGCCCACCCAACCGGCATCGTCGAGGTGCAGGAGGGCCGGCTGGACGGCGGCCGGATCGAGCTGCGCAGCACGACCATGGCCGGGACCGGCACCGCCAAGGAGGTCACCGCCCTGCATCGCCGGTTCGAGCTGGACGGCGACCGGCTCGCCTACACGGTGGCCATGGCCGCGGTCGGCCAGCCCCTCCAGCACCACCTGGCCGCGGAGCTGCACCGGGTGGCATAGCTACGCAGCAGCTCAGAGGTCTGCACGTAACTGGATGCTGGTACCAGCAAGGGGTCGCGGGGCTACGCGCAAGACTTCTCGTGACCTGCTTTAGCCATGCCTCGTGGAGATCGGACGCCGGCTCGACACCCTGCAGTTGCGGGAGGCTCCCGCCCTCCGCCGCCTGACGTCACGCAGTGATCACCCTGCCCAGGTCGGGCGGGGGCGGCAGATGGGCCTGGGCGGCCTCCATGGCCTCGAGGGCGGCGAGGGCGGCCGGCGGGAGCGGGCTGGACCGGCGGGCGCCGAGGTCGACGTGCAGGGCCAGCTCCTCGTGGCTCGCGGCCAGGACGCCCCGGTCGAGGTTCTCCATCAGCAGCAGGTAGTGGACCTTCTTGGCCGAGTGGCCGACCAGCCGGGCCAGGACCCGGTAGCGTTCCCCCTCGGCCAGCTCGGCGTGGTAGCGGGTGTGCTCCTCCACCACCATCAGGGTCGCGCCGCTCCGGGCGTTGTAGTCGTCCGGGCCGAGGCCCAGGTGGGCGAACAGCCCGTCGGTCCCGGCGTCGAACGCGGCCCGATAGTGGACCACGTTCATGTGCCCGTTGTAGTCGATCGTCTCGGGCCCGACCCGTCCCCGGCCGACCTCGAGCAGCTCGTCCATGGTTGCTCCCGACCGATCAGGCGAGCAGGCGGTCGGCCAGCTCGAGCAGGGTCTCGTTGACGTCGAACACGCACACCGGCGCCATCGCGTCCTCCTCGGTCGCTACCCTCCGGCGGAGCACACCAGGTCCGCGCGCCAGCGGCAACCCGACGCCCGGTTGTGCGAGGCTAGCGGCATGGACGACCTGGCCGCGCGGCCGCTCTGCTACCTGACCACCACCGGACGGGTGTCGGGGCGGCCCCATACCATCGAGATCTGGTTCGCGCTCCGGGATCGCTGTTCCCGCTAGCAACCTCTGAGGTAGAATCACCGCAGGCAGTCAACGGCTGGGGAGTGCAGGCAAATGCGGTGCATCATTTACGCGAGGTTGAG
>DATHIG010000844.1:0-8678 GCA_035490035.1 Actinomycetes bacterium | reverse complement strand
GGTTGTGGAGCCCGTGGGCCGGCGGGTGGCGGTCGCGTTCGACGAGCTCGCCTTGACGATCTGATCCTGGATTGGGGCATGGCGTCAGCCTGCCGCGCGCTGACCAGACGCAACAGAGCCTCCCCAGATCCCTGGCGACGTCGGCGACTGACCGGCCCGCCTCGACCAGGTCCACCACCTTGCGCCGGAACTCCGGCGGGTAGCCTCGCCGTCCCCTGCCACTCTCCTCCAGGATCGAGTGGTACAAGCATCCAACAACTCATCTCCGGAGAACCCGGGACACACCAACCTCCACCAAACTCGGGGCTCCTCACCATTTGATCGACGATGTGGGGTCCGCTCGTGTTCACTGGCAGGACGCGCTTGACCCCTTCCTGACTTAGTACTGACGTATGGAAGTTCGTGCGTGGTGGTCATGCGGCCTTGGTGGGCTGCTCTGTTTCGTCCAGGCGGCGCAGGAGTCGGTCCAGATCCGAACGGGTGAATCGCCAGTCGAACGGCACGGCGGTCTGCTGGTAGCGGCGCTGGAAGCCAAGCAGCCGCTGGGCGAGTGCGGCAAGATCGGTGAAGTCGTTGGGTGTCAAGACTTTGCGTTGGATCACCGAGAAGACGATCTCGATCTGGTTGAGCCATGAGGCGTGCACCGGCAGATGGATCAGGCGCAGATTCTTGTACTCGCCTCCAGCCGCTGGATGGACGCCTGGCCACGGTGGGATGAGCCGTTGTCGACCACCCAGAACACCCGCTCGGCCGAGGCGTAGGGCTCGACGGTCATGACCTGGGCGACCAGGCGGCCGAACGGCTCGATCCCAGTCGAGGGTTCGCAGCGGCCGAACAGCCGGGCGTGGTGCACGTCCCAGGCCGCCAGATACGCCAGCGCCCCACCACGCTGGTACTCGTGCTCGACCCGCATCATGCGAGCCTGGCCCGGTGGCAGGGTGGGATGGCAGCGGCAGCGGGCCTGGATGCTGGTCTTCTCGTCGGCGGAGATGACGAACTCGTCGGCGCCCAGTGCACGGCCGGCGAAGCCACCCTCGTACAAGTCGAGCGCCACCCCTGCCTTGGCGGCAAACTCGGGATCGCGTGGGAAGATCCACGAGCGGTGCTGCCAGGGCTTGATCGCATCGGCGTCTAGCCAGCGCCACAGCGTCGTGGTCGAGATGTCGTCGACCAGCCCGGTGGCGATGAGCTGCTGGCGCAGCTCGCCAAGGCTCCAGCGCGAGAGCGGCACCCCGCGGGTGGCGGGCAGCTCACAGGCGACCGCCTTGGCGCAGGCGACGACCGCGGCTGGAAACACGCGGGGTCGGCCGGGCCGCTTGCGGTCCCGTAGGCCCTGGAATCCCTCCTCGAAGAAGCGTTTGCGCCACTTGAGCACGGTGTTGGGCGCGACCCGAACGCGCCGGGCGATCAGCGCGTTCGGCAGCCCCGCCGCAGCATCCAGCACGATCCTGGCACGGACCACCACGCGCCACGGCGCCGCCTGACCTCGCGCCTGGGCCTTGAGCAACCGCCGTTGCGACGCCCGCAGGCTGATCTGGAACGGGCTGCGCCCACCTGTTGGTGCCACCACACCTCCCAGCTCCGCCGGCCCCGGCTGGCCGGGCCGGGCGGGAGGCTACCGGGCTGCGCCATGATGGGTGCATGGCTGCCACCATCCCGGAGTCGACCAAGCTCTCTCTGCACCAACGGCTGGAGGACCACGCGCGCCAGCGATGGGGCGGGCTTGCCGAGGTCAAGGTGCGCTTCCGCGGCCGGTTCGCCTACATCGACGGTGCACTCCACACCGGCGAGGTCCTACCGTTGTGCCGGCTGCGCTACACCAGCTCGGCCAGCCTGTGGGGGTTCGCCATCCACCTGGCCAGCCGGGACGGGTATGAGGATTCGGTGCTGCCCAGCGGCCTACCCGTCGGCACCCCCGAGGAGGCCCTGGACTGCGCCTGCGGGCTGTACCTCAACGACCCCAACGCCTGGCAGGAGCACCTCCCGCCCGCCAGCCCCTGACCACGCACGAACTTCCATACGTCAGTACTTAGCCTGAATCCACCGCGCAGGAATTCTTGGCGGGCTGGGGTGGGTTTGGGCCGGTCGGAGCAGGCGTGTCTGCGGCTGACGGCCTCGTCGGGGAGGCCGTGTCGGCTGGTCTGATGCGATCGTGAGGCTGCAGTCGGCTCACTGGCCGCCCTTGAGCAGGCGCACGCTGACCCGAGTGGGTCTGGTTCGTGAGCGACAGCGTGGGTCAGGTGGCGAAGGCGACGCAGCGCAGCCGGGCCAGCGCCAGCGCAAACCACCCCGCCCACGGCCAGCCGACGGGCAGATGCAGGATCAGGCGGCGGGCGGAGCGGGTCAGCCGGCCGGGCAGGGCCAGCAGGGTCCGGCGCAGCGTCTTGGCCACCACCAGCTCCTCACGTGCGCCCAGCCCGATGTGGGCGATCCAGCGCAGCAGGTTGTGCGCCAGGGTGGCGATCACCAGCCAGGCGGCGTTGGCGTTGAACTTGCCCGAGGGGCAGTGCCGCAGGCCGACGCCGGCTTTGAGGTCGCGGATGCACAGCTCGACCGTGGCGTGGCGGCGATGATCTTGGTCCAGCCAGACCGTGGTGCCGACCCGGTCGGTGACAAAGGCGTGGTAGCGCCAGTTGGGGAACAGCTCGGCTTGGGCGCCGACCAGGCGGGTGCGGCGCACGATCAGCCGGTCGCCCCGGTAGCGGGTCTCGGCGACCTGGGCCAGGCCACCGTCGGGGTAGACGATGTGTGTCCAGGCGTCCTCATCGATGGCGGCGATCGCGGCTCGGATCGGCCTGGTCTGGCGGACGGTGATGGAGTAGCGGAGCTGGTGACGGCGGCAGGCGCGGATGGTCTTGGCCGACCAGAAGCCGGAGTCCATGCGCATGGTCAGCTCGCCGCTGGCGCCGGCGCGGCGCACCCGAGCGGCCAGCTCGTCGACGAACCGGGCCGCTCCGCGGGCGGTGTTGGCCCGCCCGGTCCGCTGGCGGGCGTGCAGGACCTCGCCGGTGTCGGCGCGGGTGGCCAGCAGCGGATGGTAGCCGAGGGTATGGGTGTAGCCGTAGGCGGCGCCCTGCTTGTGGTAGCCGTGCACCTGGCAGACCGTGGAGTCCAGGTCCATGGTCATCGGCCCATCGCCGGGGCCCGCCCCAGCCGCCCACGCCCGCGTGAGGAGCTGTTCGGTGAGTCGGTCGAGCTGGCGGACGTGCCCGAAGGTGAAGGCGCGCAAGAAGGTCCCCAGGGTGGAGGGCGCCATGACCCGATGGCCGAGCACCTGGCTGGTGGCGCCACAGCGCAGCAGGTCGGCGTCGTCGATGCAGTCCCCACCCGCCAGCATCGAGTGGACCAGGGTCAACAGCTTGCGGCCTGGCCGGTGCGCGCCAGCCCGCTCGCCCAGATCGATCAGCGCATCGGCGGCCTGCTCGATCCCGAGCCGCTCGGCCAGGGTGGCGGGCAGCAGCAGGCCCGCGTTGGCGATGGCATGGGTGTCATCGAAGGCGATATCGAGCTGGTCGAGGGTGTGGGAGGATTGCATCGAGAAAGTGCCCTCCTGGTCGGGGATACGGCAGCTATCGCAGGCGCCATTGTCCCAGCTCAGAGGGCCTTTCTCATAATCAGACCGGCACCATTTCCATTACTGGAACGGTGCACTCAGGCTGAGCTCACGCGCACTCCTTGCGTGTCGGTGTGCTCCCTGGGGTGAGCGGGTGAACTGGAGGTGGGCTGCCGTGGGTTCCCACAGCGACCCGGCCTGGCTTCACGGCCGTCTGGCGGCCAGCAGCCGACGGCCGAGCAGGACCAAGCCGGCCAGGATCAGGAGGGCCGCCAGCCCGTAACGGCCACCCGCCCCGTGGCCGCGGCCGCCGATCCCGATGACGACCTCGAAGAACACCGCCAACACCAGGAAGCCAACCAGCCCGGCTGCCCCCAGCCCGGCGCCGCTTCTCGCCAGGTCACTGCGGCCACGCACCACCCCCACCAGCCACCGACCGAGCCCGGCACCAACCAGGAACACCAGGGTCCAGGCATAGGCCCAGGTCTCGAACCGGTCGGTGGCGTTCTGAACCGCCAAGACCACCCCGGCCATGGTCACCACCCCACCGACCGTGGCCAGCACCTCCCCCAGCCGACCGGCCGAAGCCAGGCCCAGCCCCAGCAGGCCCAGGCCCGGGACGATGACGAAGACCGGCCAGGCGACCCGGCCCACCTCCAGGTCCACCGCCTGCCCGAGCAGGACCACCAGTCCGAGCAGGACCAGCAGCCCGCCCAGCGCCGCCTCCCCGCCACGCCACCGCCGTCTCGCGTCGTCGTTGTCCATGGTTGCTCCTCTCGCCGGTCTGGGCCCGCTGGGGTGAGGCTGGCAGCCGACCCGGGACCGCGTAATCGCCCACGCTGGGGAGATCGGCGCCCCTGCTCCCCCTGGTGGGGGAGATCCAGGTGGCTGGCACTGGCCGGCTGCGGCATGGCAGTTGTGCCTCGGTCAGTCCTGGTGGAGGTTGAGCAGGTTGCCGCAGCTGTCGGCAAAGACCGCATCCATGCCCGTGGGGTGCCAGAAGTCGGGTTCCCCTCAGAGGCAAGGACGTGGTCGCAGGCTATGGTGCGCGACGGGTGCTGCCGTCCCGTTGGTGGTGCTGGTGGTCTGGTCGTTCGTCTATCTGGCGCTGCGCCGCGTCCTTGATCTGATGGTGCTCTCGTCAGCCGCAGCGCGGCAACCTCACCGCCGTGACGTCCTCGGCGGCCTCGTCCACGAATACGAACGCGCAGCATGACAACCGACCGACTTCTGGCACCTCACGGGCTTCGGGGACCTCGTCGATGGTCTCGCCTGTGGCCGGGTCGGTCACCGCGACCCGCCGGCCCGACCCGTCACCGAACTGCGGGAGCTATCGGGCCACCGCACTGACCGGTTCGTCGAGCCCCGGAAGGGATCACCACCCGGCGGCCGACAGGCGCAGGAGCTCGCGCAGCTTGAGCGCCAGCTCGACCTGCAGGCGCAGCTCTCCCCGGCAAGGGTCGCCCCCGAGCAGGCGGCGGATCGTCTTCAGCCGGTAGGCGAGCGTGTTGGCGTGGACGTAGAGCCGTCGCGCCGCCTCGGCGGCGTTGTAGTCGGCGTCCACGTAGCTGCGCAGGGTGGCGACGAGGTAGGTGCCGTGCTCGGCGTCGTAGCGCTCGAGCGGGCCGATGGCGTGGTCGACGAAGTCCAGGTGATGCCGGGACCCGCCGCCGCCGAGCAGGACACGGTACACGCCGAGGTGCTCGAAGACGACGGGCCGGTCGACGATGTCGAGGGTCGCGGCGGCCGCCGACGCCTGCTCGGCCTGGTGCATCCCCTGCCCGAGGTCGGCCGCCGTGCGCACGGGTGAGCCGAGCGCAAGGTGGACCCGCACGCCCGGGCGGATGGCGTCGGCGGCCTCGCGACTGCGAGCGAGCAGCTCGCCGGCCAGCTCGAGGTCCCGCTCGGCGTCATCCACCGCCGCCGGCAGCAGCAGGAGAAAGCCCGAGCGCCAGGGCACCACGACCCCGTCCCCGACCGTCTGAACGCAGAGCTGCTGGAGGGTCGGGTACAGGCGCGTCCGGGGGTCCTGGACCTCATCGGTCCAGCGGGCCTGCCGGCTCTCGGTGGGGCTGCGCCAGCTGACGTGCAGCTGGGCGACCCGGCAGGGGCCGATCGTGCGGTAGCCCAAGTCGGCGAGCACGCGGTGGGCGTCTCGCTCGTCGCCGTAGGCGCCACTGAACAGCTCGCGCAGCAGGTCGCCCTTCAGCCGGGACTCCAGCTCGTAGGCGGTGCGCTCCCGCAGCATCTCCAGCGCGAACATCGACGCGGCATGCTCGATCGCCCGCGCGTCGATCTGGTCGAGCGGCTTGGCGGCGTCGAGGACCGCGAGATAGCCGCCGAAGTGGTTGCCGACGCCGATCGGGGTCAGCGCGGGGCGGCCGTCACGCCCGGCCTGGTGCCGCCACCAGCTCTCGCCGTGGCTGCCCTCCAGCCAGTCCTCACCCGGCTGCGGCGCCTCTGGCCAGCCCGCGGTCGCGAGCGGGCGCACCGCCGGGTCGAGGACCATCACCGGTCGGTCGACGAGCGTGGCCAGGCGGTCGGTGAGGGACGCCATGCCCGGGGCGTCGAACGCGGTCCATGACAGCTCCCGCTGGAGGAGGATCGCACGCTCGAGCTGGCGCCGCTGCTCGCGGACGTCGCGGAACATGCGCGCGGACTGGACGCTGACGGCAAGCAGCGGCGCCACCAGGTTGAGGAGCTGCATGTCCTCGTCGGTGAACGGCCCGCCGCGCTTGTTGATCGCGTGGCACACCCCGATGGCCTGGTGCTCGACGACCAAGGGCACCGAGATGGTGTTGCGGGTATGGAACAGCCGCACGAAGCGCCGGATGAGGCGGGGGTCGCGCCCGGCGTCGTTGGACATGTAGGGAGACCGGGACAGGAACACCCGCACCGCGTTGCCGCCCTCGCGCAGCGACACGTGATAGGCGGCGATCTTCTCCGGGTCGTCGATGCCGAACGCCGGCTGCTGGAGCACCAGCTCCGACCGTTCGGGGTCGTAGAGCATGAAGCCGGCGGACTCGGCGTCCAGCAGCTCGCTGATGGTCTGGATGAGCGTGGCCAGGGCCTGCTCGTAGTCGGCGGTCGAGCTCATCGCCCGGCCGACTCGCACCAGGGCCAGGACCCGGCGCTCGTCCGTCTCGACGACCATCGCGACGTCCTTCCGCGACATCCTTCCGCGACATCCTTCCCCGCACCTTGTTGGAGCGTAACAGACCAGCGCCCCGCATTTTGTGGGAACGGCACATGGACGGGCGCATGGGCGGCGCGCAGGATGCGATGGGGACGCGGGCCAGCTCGAGGAGGCGCCGATGTACACCGTCGACATCGACACCGGAGGCACGATGACCGACGGGCTGGTGTCCGACGGCGTCAGCCTGGTCGCGATCAAGGTCGACACCACCCCCCACGACTACACCGTGTCGTTCCGCCAGGTCCTGGCCGAGGCGGCACGGCGGCTGGGCTTCGGCGACGACCTGGGCGCGTTCCTGGACCAGGTGTCGGTGATCCGATGGTCGTCCACGATCACCTCGAACGTCATCGGCGAGCGCAAGGGCGCCAAGCTCGGCGTGCTGGCGCGCCGGGGCAACGAGCGCGACCTCTACGGCCAGGGCACCTCGCCGGTGGTCGGCACGCTGGTCGCCGAGCACGACCTGATCGGACTGCCCGAGGATGCCGACGAGCAGGCCGTGCTCGAGGGGGTGCGGCGCCTGTTCGAGGACGGGGCCCGCCGCATCTGCGTCGCTCTGGACACCTTCCCCGACGCGGCACCGGAGCTGAGGGTCAAGAAGACCGTCGAGCGCCAGTATCCCGACCACTTCCTCGGCGCGGTGCCGGTCCTGCTGGGCAGCGAGATGGCCCAGGTGGGCGACGCCACGACCCGCGCGCACGCCGCGGTGATCAACGCCTACGTGCACAGCCAGCTGGCGTCGTCGCTGTTCAAGGCCGAGGACCTGCTCCGCTACGACGAGGGCTGGAACGGCCCGCTGCTGGTCGGCCACACGAACGGCGGGGTCGCCCGGGTCGGCAAGACCAAGGCGGTCGACACGATCGAGTCCGGGCCAGTCTTCGGGACCCATGGGGCCGCCTGGTACGCGCGGCGCTACGGGCTGGGGCCCGTCGTCTGCCTCGACGTCGGCGGCACCACCGCGAAGGCGAGCCTGGTCGAGGCCGGCGAGCCGCGCTACACCCGCGACGGCGACATCTTCGGGATCCCGCTGCGCACCCCCCTGGCCCTGCTGCGCTCGGCGGTGCTGGGCGGCGGGAGCGTCGCCCGGCCGGAAGGCGGCGGCGTCAGGCTCGGCCCGGACAGCATGGGCGCCGCCCCGGGGCCGGCCTGCTACGGCCTGGGCGGTGACCAGGCCACCCTCACCGACGCCTTCCTGGTCCTCGGGTACTTGGACCCGGGGGCGTTCCTCGACGGGCGGCGCACCCTGGACGTCGAGGCGGCCCGCGAGGTGCTGCAGCGCCGGGTCGCCGACCCGCTCGGAGCCTCGGTCGCCGAGGTCGCGCGGCGGATCGTCGACGCCGCCTTCGGCATTGTCGCCGAGCTGGTCGGGTCGACCCTCGTCCGCGCGGGCATCGAGCCCGAGCAGGCCGCGCTGTTCGCCTACGGCGGCAACGGGGGGCTGTTCGCCGCGCCGGTGGCCGAGCGGCTGGGGATGGCCACGGCCCACGTGTTCGCCCTCAGCCCGGTGCTGTCGGCGTTCGGCTCGGCAGTGTCCGACGTGGTCCACGTCTACGAACGGACCCTCGGGGTGGACGCCTCGGACCAAGCGGGGGTCGACCAGGCGGTCGCGGACCTGACCGAGAGCGCGCGGCGCGACCTCGCCGGCGAGGGGTTCGACCCCGACAGCGCGGAGATCGAGGTTGAGAAGGACACCTCGGAGCGCGACGGCCGCGTCGACGTCGTGCGTGTGCGGGCCCGCCAGCGCCTGGAGACCTTCGGCCCGCCACCGCGAGCCGACGGCGCGGCGGCGGCGGCATCGCCCACCCGCACGCTGCTGCTGCCCGACGGGACCAGCGTCGACGCTCCGGTCCTCGACTGGACCACGCTGGCGCCCGGCACCCGCCTGGACGGGCCGGCGGTCGCGGCCGGCGGGAGCATGACCTGCCTGGTGCC
>DATHIG010000843.1:0-4405 GCA_035490035.1 Actinomycetes bacterium | reverse complement strand
TGACCGAGGTCTCGGTGGTGAGCTCGGCGTAGGCCTCGACGCCCTCGCCGCCGGTCGCCTCGGCGGCCAGGCGCTCGACGATCGCGTCCAGCTCGATGGTCATGCCGACCCTCCTGTGCCACCGACGGTCATCCGGGAGATGCGCATGGTCGGGGCGCCGTTGCCGACCGGCACGCCCTGCCCCTCCTTGCCGCAGATGCCTTCCTTGACCGTGAAGTCGTTGCCGAGGGCGTCCACCGCCGCGACTACGCTGGGCCCGTCACCGACCAGGTTGGCCCCGCGGACCGGGGTGGTGACCTGGCCGTCCTCGATCAGGTAGCCCTCGACCACCCCGAACACGAACTCGCCGGTGACCGGGTTGACCTGGCCGCCGCCGAGCGACTTGGCGTACAGCCCGCGTGGGGTCTGGCGGATGATCTCCTCGGGGTCGTCGGTGCCGGCCAGCACGTAGGTGTTGGTCATGCGCGGGATCGGCACGTCGGCATAGGACTGGCGGCGGCCGTTGCCGGACGCCGGCAGGCCGAGCTGCCTGGCCCGGATCAGGTCGGTGAGGTAGTCGGTGCAGACGCCGCCCTCGAACAGGACGGTGCACTGGGCCGGGGTGCCCTCGTCGTCGAAGGCGAACGAGCCCCATCCGCCCTCGACGGTGGCGTCGTCGATGCCGTTGAAGCGCTCGTCCCCGATCCGCTTGCCCTGCTTACCGTGGTAGACGGAGGCCTCCTTGGCGATCAGGTCGGCCTCCATGCCGTGGCCGGAAGACTCGTGGAACAGCACCCCGCCGTTGCCGGAGGCGATCACCACCGGCATCTCGCCGGCCGGGGCGGGCTTGCTGGCCAGCATGGCGACGGCCCGCTCGGCCGCCCGGCCGGCGACCTCCTCGGGAGGGAACTCGTCGAGCAGCTCGAAGCCCATGGAGCGGCCGGGGCCGTCGAAGCCGGTCTGGACGACGCCGTCGCGGGCCGCCACAACCTGGACCACGAAGCGGGTCCGGACCCGGTCCTCCAGGGTGGAGAACCCCTCGGAGTTGGCGATCAGCACCTGCTGACGGACGTCGCCGTAGCCGGCGCTGACCTGGGCGACGGCCGGGTCGTAGGCGCGGGCGGCGGCGTCGGCCCGCCGGACCAGCTCGGCGAGGGTGGTCCGCTGGACGCCGGCCGGGTCGACCGCGACCGGGTGGCGCACCCCCGGCTCCCGCCGGCGCAGGTCGTGGACCTCGGCGGCCGGCGGTTCGCGAAGGGCCGCGGCGGCGACCCGGGCCGCCTCCAGCAGGGCGTCGATGTCGAGCCGGTTGGTGTAGGCGTAGGCGGAGGCCGTGCCCTTCACCACCCGGACCCCGGCGCCGCGGTCGCGGCCGGTGACCAGCTCCTCGACCCGCTGGTCCTCGAGCCGGATGTTGTGGGACAGGCGGTCCTCGGCGTACACCTCGGCCCACTCCCCGCCGGTGGCCAGGGCGGCGCCCAGCACCTTGCGGACGACAGCGTCTTCGAGCACGGCTCGCTCCTTCGCGGTGGCATCGCGCTCCCGGCCGAGCCGGCCCGAGGAGCCCGGTCATTGTAGAGGCGGACCGGGCTCCCCTTCGGCGATACCGGGCACCCGAAGCAGACCGTCAGGCGGGTGTCCTGCCGTAGCTTCCCGGATCGCGGAACCAGGCGACCGTTCGGGCGACCGCCTCGGCGTGCGGGGTGGGGGTGAAGGGGCCGAACGCCCGCTGGTACCTGGACCAGTCGAGGATGTAGGGGGCCTGGAACTCGTAGAGGACCTCGCCGACCTCGCGGATGAGGGGCACGAACACGCCGGCCAGGCGGGTCATGGCGGCCGAGCTGGTGGCGATCTTCGACCGGCCGCCGCTGGCCGCCACCACCAGCTCCAGGAACTGCCGGCCGGTCAGCGGCTCGGCCGCCGGCAGATGCCAGGCCTGGCCGTCGGCCTGGTCGCGCTCGCCCAGGACGGCCAGCCCGGCGGCCACATCCTCCAGGTAGCTGAGGCTGTGCGGCTGGTCGAGGCGGCCGACCCAGCGCACCGTCCTGCCGGCCACGGCGGCCCGGAACAGGCGCTCGCCGGTGACGCTGGACAGGCCGTTCGGGCCGTAGTAGTTGGAGGCCCGGCCGATGGCGACGCGCAGCCGGCCCTCCCGGTGCGCGGCCAGCAGGCGCTCGGCCATCTCCGCCCTGACCCGGCCCTTGGGACCGGTGGCGGCGCCCGGGAGGTCCTCGGTGAGCGGGCCGGCGTGGGGCCCGTACAGGTAGAGATTGTCGGCCAGGACCAGCTTGGCCCCGGCCGCGACCGCACCGTCGGCGATCGCGTCGGTGAGCGGCGGGAAGGCAGCCGGCCAGTTGGTGTAGGGCGGCTGGGCGCAGTGATAGACAACGGCCGCGCCGGCGCAGGCCGCCTTGGCGCCATCGGTGGTGGCGACGTCGGCGGCCAGGCGTTCCACCCCGGCGGGGACGTCGGCGTTCCCGTCCCGGTTGACGGCGCGGACCCGGCGGCCGCGGCGGGCGAGCTCGCGCACCACGGCGCTGCCGATCCCGCCGCTGGCTCCGAGGACGGCGTGGAGGTCGGAGGTGCTGGACATGGCTGACTCCCTTCGTATACATGTCTCACTAGAGTTAACAGTGTTCTCTATGGTAAGAATTGTCAACTCTGCTGGAAGGAGACACTGGGGAGGTGGCCTTGAGGGACACGGGCGAGCGGTCGCCGCGGCGGGAGCGGCTGCGGCGGGCCACCGTCGAGGAGATCAAGGCGGTGGCCAGGGCGCAGATGGCGGCCGAGGGCAGCGCCGCGGTGACGCTGCGGGCGATCGCCAGGGAGATGGGCATGACCGCCTCGGCCCTGTACCGCTACTTCGGCTCCCGCGAGGAGCTGGTCACCGCCCTGATCACCGACGCCTACGACGCCCTGGCCGACGCGATGGAGGCGGCGGTCGACGCGGTCCCGGCGGGCAGGCACCGGGACAGGATGCTGGCCGCGTTCGGCGCCTTCCGCGCCTGGGCCCTCGAACACCCGACCGAGTTCGCGCTGATCTTCGGGAGCCCCATTCCCGGCTACGTCGCCCCCGAGGAGACCCGCCCGGCCGGCCTGCGCTACACCGACCTGCTGACGAGGCTGCTGGCCGAGGCCCACGCCGGCGGCGCGCTCGACCCAGCCAGGGTCGACCTCCGGGTGCCGGCAACGCTCCGCCGCCAGGTCGAGGCCTTCCAGCGACGGCGCGGGAGCGCCGAGCTGCCTGCGCCGGTGCTGGCCTTCGGCCTCAGCGCCTGGACCCGCCTGCACGGCCTGGTCACGCTGGAGGTGTTCGGCCATCTGGAGCCGGTGCTCGGCGACGGCACCGCCCTGTTCGGCCAGGAGATGGCGGCGATCATCGCGCAGTCAGGCCTGGACGCGTAACCCTCGAGGACCGGCCGTCTCCGAGAGCGCGGCTGGCCATCCGACGACTATGCCGAGGCGCGCAGCCCGGTTGGGCACGTAGCCAAGCTTGGCCACGGCCCGCTCGACCTGGGCCCTGACCTCGGGACGGACCTTGGGCGAGCCGTTGACCACCCTGGACACCGTGGCCCGGGAACCCGGGGCCCGGCTATGGTGACCGCATGGCAAGCCCGACCCCACGCCGGCGGATCGCCTCCGGCTCGCCCTACGAGCCGGTGATCGGCTTCAGCCGCGCCGTCCGGGCCGGCGACCGGGTGCTGGTCGCCGGCACCGCCCCGGTCTGGCCGGACGGATCGTGCGACCCCGACCCGCAGACCCAGGCGGCGCGATGCCTTGCGATCATCCTCGGCGCCCTGGCCGAGGCCGGCGCCGGGCCCGAGCACGTCGTGCGCACCCGCATGTACCTGGTCGACCCGGCCGACTGGGAGGCGGTCGGCCGCGCCCACGGCGCCGTCTTCGCCGATGTCCGCCCGGCCGCCACCATGGTGGTCGTCGCCGGGCTGCTGGATCGTCGGTGGCGGGTGGAGATCGAGGCGGAGGCGGTGTTGGACTGACGCGGTCCTCGTCCCATGTGGGGGGAGCTCCGGCTCCCCCCACCACCACTCAGGAGCGCCTGTGCCATGGCGCGGGTGATCGCCGAAGCTAACCGTGGTTGCGGAGGTAGGCGACCAGGTCGTCGTAGGAGCCGGGCTCGGCGGCGAAGCGGGCGTAGTCGCGGGCCAGCTCGAACCAGGGCGGGGTGCTGGGACGGATCGCGTGCAGCCCGCGGGTGAAGTCGGAAACGGCGATCGGGCGCGAGCTGTTGCTGACCATCGACGCCTCGAGCGCGGCCGCGGCCGCCGCCTCGCACAGCTGGGCCAGGTCGGCGGCGGAGAACTTGTCGGTGCGGGCGGCCAGCCAGCCGACGTCCAGGTCGTCGGCGACCGGGCGGCCGCGCAGCGAGGCCCTGATGATGGCCTCGCGTGCCTCCAGGTCGGGCGGG
>DATHIG010000842.1:0-2791 GCA_035490035.1 Actinomycetes bacterium | reverse complement strand
CTGGGCTCGGGCGTCCCGCCGGGTCGCCGCCTGGGCTCGGGCGTCCCGCCGGGTCGCCGCCTGGGCCGAGACGGCCTGCTGGTCCGCGGGCGCAGCCGGGGCGATCTGCTGGTCCGCGGTTGCGAGGCGCTCGGCCAGATGGGTGGCGGCGCGCAGACCGGTAAGGAGGGCGGCCGCCGTTCCGAGGGTTGGGAGGTGCTCACGGCGTTCCCAGTAGTCGGGGCCGGCCGGGGGGAGGCCGTCGGGGCCAAGGGAACCGGCAGCGCGGTCGGCGGCGGCCACAACGGTTGGCCAGAGGCGGGTCGCCAATCCGGCGTCGCGGCCCTGGTCGGAGGCCAGCCAGGCCGCCCATGACACCCAGCCGGTGGCGTCGAGCTGGGCCGGGCGGCCGTCGGTGACGGGGCGTCCGTCCGGGTGGGAGCGGGCCGGCCAGGTGCCGTCGGGGCGCTGGGTCCGCGCCAGGAAGCCGAGCACGGCGGCGGCCTCCCGACGGTGCCCGGTCACCGCCAGGGCGGCGGCGACGAAGCTCGAGTCCCGTGGCCAGACATAGGCCCAGTAGGGTGTCTGGGCGGCCAGGGCGGCCCCTCCGGGCCGGACCAGCAGGCGCAGGAACAGCAGCGACCGGGCGGCCGCCTCGCGTTCGGCCGGGGTGGCTCCCGGGACCGTCCCGGCGGCCAGCCAGGCCCGCTCTCGGGCGGCGGCGGCCAGCGCCCCCGGGTCGTCAGGCGGCCCGGTGACCGGGTCGGCCACCCCTGGCGGCAGGTAGCGCAGCCGGCCGTCGGCCAGTCGCAGCACGGTGCTGCCCTCCAGGTAGGCCGCCCCGTCGACCTGGTCGGGGGGGATCGAGACCAGGGCGTCCCGATTGCCGAGCAGCCCGGCCCCGAACAGCGGCGGCGAGCGGTCCGGCCGGGTCGCCCCGAGCAGCAGCGCCATCAGCCCGACGACGACCGACAGCGCGAGCGGGCGGCGGTCCATCCATCGACGCAGTTCGGCTCCCAACGGTCAGTGGCGGCCCCGCCATGGTCCCCGCCCACCCGGACTCCAGTCAACGCGCGCCGCCCGCCTGGGTGACCAGGACCGACGCGCGTGGCCGGGAACCTAGCAACGAGGGTCCGCACCGGGGTATTGGATGGCGGCCGGCCGCGGGGTGCTGGATGGCGCCTGACCGCCGGCGTGCTGGATGGTGGCCGACCGCCCGGGTCCTGGATGCGGCGGCCGACGGCCGGGTCCTGGCGGCGTCATCACCGAGCCGCTGGTGGGGCCTGCGGGCTATGGCCCGCCGAGGCCGCGGAGGAGGCGGTCCAGGGTCGGACGATCGGGGGCCGAGAGCCAGGCGGCGCGGGTGCTACGGCAGACGAGGGCGGTCTGCTGGCCGGAACCCGACCAGCGGTGGGTCCCGGCCCCGGCGCGGGTGCCGGAACCGAAGCGGGCGCCGGCCCAACGGCGCATGGCGCCGCAGAACTGGTCGGCCTCGCCGGCGGAGTCCCAGACGGTGCGAAGGGCGAGGGCGGTACGGTCGCCCCGCTCGAAGGTGCGCAGCCGTCCGCCGTCCCAGCCGGCCGCGGCCGTCTCGGCGGCGGTCACCGGCAGCTCCGACTGGAGCAGCAGGCGGGCCTCGAACTCTCCGAAGCCCAGCTCGACGCCCGGCCGCCAGCCGGCGCCGAGCCGGCCGCTCAGGTCGGGCACGGCGACCGCCTGGGGCCGGTCACGGTCACGGAGGTAGCGCTCCGGGTGCAGCAGCTGCTCGGTCGAGGTCGGCGGGTCGCGGTAGGCGCGGTTGACCGCCGCCCAGCCGCCCTGCTGGTAGAGCAGGCCCACGAAGCGCAGGCCCGCCACGTAGGGGAACAGCATCGACTCGCGGATGGCGGCCGGGGCGGCGTCCCGCCTGGGGGTGCGCTGACCGGCGGCGACCAGGCCGGCGGCGGCCCGCTCGGCCGGCGTGAGCCGCTCGGCCAGGTAGCGCTGCATGGTGAAGGTGGCGTCGCCCTCGACGAGGCCGGAGTAGGCGACCAGCTCGTCCTCGCGGCCGGTCGCCGCCTCCAGGCGGTCGGCGCGGGTCAGGTCGTAGCTCTGGTCGGTGACCGCGTGGGTCAGCTCGTGGGCCAGGACGACCTTGGCGTAGGGGTCAAGGCCGTTGCTCGAGCGTACGTACAGGCCGCCCTTTGGCGGCCGGCCTGGCAGGTAGAAGCCGAGCACGCTCTCGGCCTGGATGCGGTCGAGCAGGCGGGGCAGGTCGGTGCCTGGCGGCAGCTCGCCGAGCAGCTCCAGTGCCCGGCCCTGGCGGATCACCTTGGCCTCGTCGGTCTCCTCGGCGAGGACCCGCAGCAGCCGCTTCGACAGCTTGCCCGGCGACTCGATGGTCACCGGCACGCTCCGCTTGAAGCGCAGCCCCCGCAGTTCGGCCACCTCGCGCTGGACGGCCCGGATGGCCGGCGGGGTGGCCGGGGTGGCGGCAGGAGCCCTGGTGGTCGGGGGCCGGGTGGCGGGTGCGCCGGCCGCCGAACCGCCGGTGGTCGCCGGCCCGGCCGGCTGATCCCTGCTCGTGGCGACCAGCAGCCCGCCTCCGGCCAGCCCCACCACCAGCAGCAGGATCAGTGCCGCCACCAGCGGCCTGACCCGCCGTCCCCGCGGCGCTTCAGGCGGCGGCTGCGCCGGCGGCCACCCCGGTCCCGACGGCGGCTGCGAACCTGCCGGCCACCCAGAACCAGGATGTGGCGGCGGTGGTGGTGCCGGCCACCCAGCGCCAGGAGCCGGCGGCGGCGGAGATGCCGGCCACCCAGGATCAGGATGC
>DATHIG010000841.1:0-3700 GCA_035490035.1 Actinomycetes bacterium | reverse complement strand
AGACATCGAGGCCGGCGCCGAGGAGATCGTGGACATCAGCGAGCCTGGAGAGGAGACCGAGCCCGCACCGGTATGACCACGTCAACCCACGGCATGCGCCGGCGGCGTCGACGTCTCTGGTGAAGGCGTTGATCCTCTAGTGGGTGTCGCCGGCGGAGCGGCGGCCCAGGGTGAGCATGGCCCGGTGGACCTGGCGGGGTGACAGCGGTGGCTGGGGTAGCGGGTGGGCCCGGTCGGCGCGAAAGCCGTCCAGCAGAAAGCCCAGGTGCCGCCGCCAGGCGTTGGGGGCGCCGGCGGCGCGGCAGGCCGGCAGGATGCGGGTGTTGGCCCAGGTCACCAGGGCGAGGTCCTCGAGGGTGAGGTCGGCGCGCAGCTGCCCGCTGTGTTGGGCACGGTGGACAACCTGGGCGACCAGCTCGAACAGGCGCGCCTTGGCGGCTTCCACGGCGGTGGCGCGCGGGAACCGCATGCCCATGACGTCGTTGAGGCCGCGGTCGGCGGCCTGCAGCCGGCAGCTGTGTTCCAGGTAGGAGGCGAACCCTTCCCAGGGGTCGTCCATGTCCAGGGCCCGCTCGGCTGCGTCCACATGGGCCTGGAGGTTGTCGGCCACAACGGCGTCGAGCAGCGCCGCTCGGCTGGGGAAGCGACGGTAGAGGGTGGCAATGCCGACCCCGGCCTGGCGGGCGATCTGCTCCAGCGGCGCTTCCAGGCCGTGGTCGCAAAACACCTGCCGGGCGGCGGTGACGATGGCGTCGCGGTTGCGCTGGGCGTCACGGCGCAGTCGCCTTGGCGGCGCTGGGTGGTCGGCGGTCATCACGGGTGCAGCGTACCGGGAATACGGAGGCTGGCCTCCGCCTTGTGCTCGCTGACGGGAACGGAACGGAGGGCCACCTCCGGTTGTGGGAAGGAGTGGTGGCGATGACCACCGAGGTCGAGACGACGGGACGCGACGCCGTGCTGGTGGAGGACGCGGCGCAGATCCGGGTCATGGGGTTCCCTGTGCTGGAGGCGCTGCCCTCCCGCCTTGTGTCGTACGAACGGGTGGACCCGTTCATCCTCGTCCACGAAGGCCGGATGCGGCTGTCGGACATGGGGAACGTCGACACCAAGCATCCCCACCGAGGGTTCGACAACCTCTGGTACGTGCTGCAGGGCTCGGTCAGCACCGGCCACAGCACCGGCCCGGGCGGCGCCATGGAACGGGCCCGACTGTCCAAGGGCGCGCTACTCGCGCTCAGGACCGGGCGAGGGGCCTGGCACGCCGAGGCGATCGGAGCCGACGAGCGCGAGGAAGACCGACCCGACACCGAGTGGCGCGGCGTGTTGTTCTGGGTCAACCTGGCTCGCAAGGACAAGGACGTCCAGCCCAGCGCGCAGGTGGTCCAGCCGGAGCAAATCCCGGTGCGGCAGCAAGGCGACGCCATAGTGCGGACCCTGGTCGGCGAGGGCTCCCCTGTGCGTCTGGGAACCCCCGCGCTCATCCTCGACGTCGAACTCCCAACCAGCGGGCGGGTCACGACACCCGTGCCGCCCGGGTTCCAAGGCTTCGCCTACGTGCTCGACGGCGAGGCCGCCTTCGGGGCCAACCATCGTCGAGCCCGCACCGCCCAGCTGGTCCTGCTCGGCCCCGGAGAAGAGTTCGCGGTCACCGACGCCGCCCCCGGCACACGGTATCTGCTCATGACAGGGCAGCCATACGGGGAGATCCCGATGTTCAACGGGCCGTTCGTCGATTAAGCGGCGCCGAGGTGTCCTTGATCGCGTAGCGAAAGGGCAGGCCACAAATACACCCACTCAAGGGGCGGACTGGGTCATGACCGGGATGCACAGTCTCATCTGGCGCCGAACCCATATTCGCCACGCTCGCCGGGGCCGAGACGATCAGCGGACCGCCAACGGGCTCCGCGCCAAGTGGTTCGACGTGCACGTCGCACTCGACCGTGCAGCGGCAAAGCGACCATGACTTCCTGACCTGGCTGGCCCGCCGGCAGGGTCGTGCTCGCCCGAGGAACCCTGGTCGCAGATGGTGCGCAGATGGTGCACCATCAGGAATTCGAACCCCGAACCCGCTGATTAAGCGAGAGGAGACTTCGACCTCATCTGCCCTCTACCAGCACCTTTGGCAACACAGCTGGCCCCTCGGGACATGCGAAACCTCAGGAGTCACCCGCCGTTCATGCCACGAACCACGCCACGCGGGCTTCGCGCCGATTCCGAGGAAATAGCCCTGTCACAGAAGCCTTGAAGATCATTTACGGTCAGGCCAACATCGTCGAGGAACCGCGGAGCATTCCTAGGCGAGGTTTGGGCCCGGTGTACCAGCCGTTCGCCGAGCAGCCCCGCAACCCGGGTCAGCCCTCCGGCCCTCTCGCTGCGCAGCCACGACCACCTGAGCTCAGCGTCGGGCCGCCCGCAGCAACACGGGTCGCTCATGGAGCCGTACGCGAACCAGGTCCCACGGGCGTGGGTCCTGCGCAACGGCAGCTTGACGATCGTCGCAAGCTGAAGGACACGAGTGGGCAGCCGGTCGTCGGCTCCGACCGCAACGGCTTACTCGGCTCCCTGTTCGTGGTACCCGTTCATGCCGGCGATGGCGAACCTGGCCGAGAGCATCGCCTACGGCGACTGGTCCCGCTACTTCGTGCGGATCGCGGAGGAGGTCCGCTTCGAGCTGTCGGAGGAGGTCCGATTCCAGAACGAGT
Source organism: Actinomycetes bacterium (assembly GCA_035490035.1). Taxonomy (GTDB): domain Bacteria; phylum Actinomycetota; class CALGFH01; order CALGFH01; family CALGFH01; genus CALGFH01. Next base: position 998 of record DATHIG010000841.1, on the reverse strand, counting down.
CACCGGCACAAAGTAGACGCCGGGCTCGACGCCTACGATGATCGCCTCCGATCGATTTCCCGCCGACCGTTGATCGCGGCCGGGAAAGCGGTGAACCATAGCCGAGCAACTGGTCACTGAACGCCTGCTCCTGCGTCGAAACCGGTGACCTGAGCCGTCTCATCGGGCGACCGACCGAGCGGCTCAACGACGCAATCGCCAGGACACTCACTGGATGAGCCTCCGACGGATCCTTGGAGGAGATCACTCTTACGCCGCCGGAGACCCTGCAGTCGAATCCTTATGCGGTGGATGTGAGCGGTGAGGCGCCATCTGGCGAGGACCTTCGCTGATCTTCCTCGTGTTGCCATCAGTAGGTACTCGCGATCGACAACGCTGGGCGGCGGTGGCGGGTCGAGCCAGGACGCGACGACCTGCAACGCAGCTCGTTGACGCCTTCCGACCCGGGACCGACGCCGAACACCGTGCCGCAGCGCATCGCGCTGCGGCACCGGCAGACGCTCGAGGCGATCCAGCATCGGCGCCGGCTACGACGACCAGCCACTGGCGGATGCGAACGCGCCCCCGCCGGCCCCACTCTGACTGGCATGACATGCACAGCCGCGCCTTCGTATCCGAACCAGGCGTTGGTGCCTAGGGGCATCGGGTTAGCACTGCGACAGTCCCAACCCTAGCCCCTGCTGTCGGACCGCACGCTCTCTGAGTCGAACTTCAGCCACGGGCTCAACGTGCCGCTCGATCGCGCTTGCTTTCATCAAGGAGCAGGGCATCTCCTTCGAGCCAGCGGCTGATCGGCTATCGGTCGCCGGGTTTCGATTCGTTGGAGGATTCGTTCGGACGCCGTGCGTAACTGGCGTAGCTCGGCCGGGCTGAGAGCGTCGATCACCAGCTCGCGGACCTTCGCGACATGGGCGGGCGCGCTGGCGGTGAGAAGGCGCAGCCCGGCCCGGGTCAAGATCGCGTTGGTGTACCGGCCATCGTCCGGGTCGGGTTCACGC
>DATHIG010000840.1:0-3701 GCA_035490035.1 Actinomycetes bacterium | reverse complement strand
GGGCCGTCGGACACCATGATCGCCGGGATGCCGAGCCGCTCCACCGGCGCGGTGTGCCAGAAGTCGGAGCCGAGGCACAGCGACGCCTTCTCCTCCAGGGTCAGCTGACCGAGGAGCGACGAGGCGTTCGAGCGAATGTTCACGTTGCCTTCTCCTTCTGGTTGCGCGGTGCCATCACCGCACCGGTCCGGGACCCTGGGAACCCCTGGATTCCTCCAACCGGGAAGCGAGCGCCTCTGATCGGGAGAGAGCTCATGCCTCCGGGTATGATCTTCGATCGTGACCAGGGTTGGGAACAGGGCAGGTGCTGCGGGCCGCGCGTGATGAGCGACAATGCCGCTGATGGCGTCATCCGGAACCAGCTCCCGGATGACACGCTCCTCGTGTTCTTGTCCGACACCCACATCGGGGGGGGCGGCAGGCAGCGACATCTTCGAGTCCGCCGCGGAGCTCAACCTGCTGCTGGAGGACCTCAACCGCCACCAGGGACCCGTCGAGCTGGTGCTGGTGGGGGATTTCCTCGACCTGCTGCGGATGGGGGAGGTCGGCCGCGGTGAGGACCTTGTGGCCGCCACCATCGCTCGCCCCGAGTATCAGGGGGCTGTTCGCGGCGCTGCGGGCCTTCGCGGGGACCCAAGGCCACCGGGTGGTGTACGTGGTCGGCAACCACGACGCCGAGATCTGGTGGAACCCCCGGATCCAGCGGTCGCTCAACCAGGCAGGGCTGGTCGATGTGTTCGGGCTGTCGTACTCGGCCAGCTTCGAGTCGCTGCCCGAGCAGCTGATCTACTGTGAGCACGGCAACCAGTTCGATCCCAGCAACACGATCGTCGACTACGCCAACCCGCTCGACACGCCGGTGGGCGCCCACGTCGTGACCGAGCTGGTCCGCCCGATCGGGTCCGGGGCGGCAATCACTCGAAGCATCGACCTGCGAGAGCTGAGCTACGTCTTCCCACTGGCCGCAATCCCTGAGTGGATCGCGGGGCGCATCTTCTACCAGTTCCTCGGCCAGGTGCTGCGGTGGCTGCTCGCCCCCCTGGTCGTTGCCTATGTCGCGTACGAGGGGCTGGCGGCTGTCGTGCAGGCCTTCGGGGGGTCGCTGGCGCTGCGGCCTGTGTTCCTCGAGCTGGCATATGTCATGGGCTTGCTGATGGTCGCGTTCGCGGTCGTGTTCCTGATCAGCCGCCGCACGGCTGCGCGCGCGGGCTCCACCGTGGCGTCAGACTTCCCAGGGCAGGCGCGGGGTCCAGAGCGGTACCGGGAGGATGTTGCGATCCGCCAGTTCCTGGAGGGCGATCGGCCGCCGCCGATGGCCGGGAACGCCTCGCATCTGCAGATCGCGGTGTTCGTCTCCGGCCATACCCATGCCCCGGCGATATCGGACCTGGGACGAGCCGACGGGCGGAGGACGGTGATCGTCAACACCGGCTGCTGGCTACGCCAACTGCAGCCGGTCGACGCGCGGCTGGGTGCCCCGCCCGTGTTCGTGCCAACCTTCGTCCACTCCCACGTCCGCATCCGATCGAGCCAGGACGAGGTAACGGTTGAGTTGTGGGACCATCCCAAGCCGGCCGAGCGACGGCTGTCGTGGATCGAGCGCGCCGCGATCATAGGGAGGACGCCGCACCAGCCGCCGGTCGCCGCCGAGCCGCGGCTGGTGGCGAGGCACGTGGTCGCCCGCGGAGCCCGCGAGCTCCCCTGACCTGTCGGCTCGGCGGCAGTCGGCTCGCGGTAGGCTACGGCCAGGACCCATCAGCCTCCTCGCCGGGACGGCCGCCATGGAAACGCCACCAGGTCCAGAGCGGGTCTCCCGCCGGCTCCGGGAGCAGTTCGCCCCCCGCCTACCTGGCCATCAGCGGGCTGGTCCAGGTCCTCGTCCTGGACGCGCTCATCGCCAGGGTGGAAGGCGACTACACCGAGTATGGCGCGGTGGAGTGGTTGGTCGCTGTCGCCACGTTCCTGGTGTGTGTGGACATCTGGCACGAGTACCTGATGACCGTGCTCAGCCACGTGTGGCTGCCGGGTTTGCTCGATTCGCTGGTGCCGTTCGCGTTCCTGGTGAGCGAGCTGCTGATGGTCCACTTCGTCGGCGAGGACCTGCGCGGCTGGCTGCTCGGCTACGGGCTGGTCGCCCTGGTCGGCGTGGCCGCCTGGGCGCAACGCAACCTGCGCATCCGCCAGTTCGCCGACGAGGAACGCGACGTCCCCCTGGCCCTGGCCGCCCGGCACTGGTACCGGGGCGCGCTGGCCGTGGCGGTGACCGCCTTCGGCCTGCTCGGCTGGCTGCTGTACGACGCGCTGGGCTTGGAGTCGGCCCAGCTCGCCGTGGCCGTGGCCGGGCTGGCCGGAGTCGTCGTGATCATCGCCAGCTCGGTCCCGATGTGGAACGAGATCCACAGGTACGCCCGCGGTGAGCCCGTCGGCACCGACCGTTCGGGCCGGGCGTCGCGGACGGACCGGTCTCGATGATCGGCGGCATCGAGGCGGTGCTGCTGGTCTGGCGGCCGTGGGAGGTTACTGCATGCTGCTGGCCGAAGAACGTGGACTGATCGCTGAGTACGGACGGCGGATGACCGCCGACCGGCTGGTCGTCGGGACCTCGGGCAACCTGAGCATCCGGGCCGGCGACCTGATGGCGGTGACACCTGCCGGCCACGCCTACGGGACGCTCACCTCCGAGCTGGTGGGCGTCCATCAGCTGGACGGCTCGGCGGTCGAGGGGGAGCTCGCACCCACCAGCGAGCTGCCGATCCACCAGCTCATCTACGAACATACCGACGCCGCCGCCGTGGTCCATACCCACTCCACCGCCGCGACCGTTGTGTCGACCGTGGTGGATCAGCTGCCGACCATCCACTACATCCTGGCCGTCATGGGCGGGCCGATCCGGGTCGCTCCCTACGCCAGCTTCGGCAGCCAGGAGCTGGCCGGCAACGTGCTGGCCGCCATCGAGGACCGCTCGGGCGTCTTGCTGGCCAACCACGGCGCGGTGACCTACGGGCCGACGATCCAGGTGGCCTATGACCGTGCCCTCTACCTGGAGTGGGTCGCGGAGGTGTGGCTGCGGGCCAACGCGCTGGCGCCTTCCTTCACTCCTCACATCCTCAGCGAGGCCGACATGGCCGACGTGTACGCCAAGATCCAGGGCACCTACGCCACCACCGGCCGCCCCCGCGACGCCACCACACCGACCTGACCCGAGCGAATGTCCTGCAGCCCGGAACCGGAACCTGCCCGGCCCAGGTCACACAGAAGCACCACAGCGGTCCGCTTCGCCTCAGCGACCGATGACACACCCTCCGCCATAACGGATGAAGCCTCCCCGCTCGGCCGACTCTCGACCCGAAGTCATCCGAGCAGAGCAAGCGCCAGCTGCCGCTACGGACTGAGGAATAACCGCGCAATTTCCGGCCGCCAGCAGAGCAGTCACCAGAAGGACCTCTGGCCTGCGGTTTTGGCGCCCCTGGCAGGACTCGAACCTGCAACCTGCTGATCCGAAAATCGACGGTGAGTGGGTAGGCGGCAGCACCCGGCGGAGCGCAGCGGAGCCGGGTCCAGGCAGGGTCTGTGGTGCCGGGTTAGGCGGCGGGTTGGAGGGTGACCTTGTAGCCGAGCGCTTCGAGCTGGCGGATGTGGTTGCGCTTGGCGCGCTCGGGGTTGGTGCGGGTGTGGTAGCAGGCCGGCGCCCAGGTCGTGGA
>DATHIG010000839.1:0-7446 GCA_035490035.1 Actinomycetes bacterium | reverse complement strand
CGACGCCTGCCTGCAGACCATCCCCCGCACCGTCAACACTGGGCTTGGGGCGCTGTTCATCCTGGCCGCCCTGTTCGTGCTCGGCGGGGAGACCCTGACCGACTTCGCGCTCGCCCTGCTGGTCGGGATCCTGGTCGGCACCTACTCCTCGATGTTCGTGGCCGCGCCGCTGCTGGTCGCCTTCGAGCAGCGCTGGGGCCGACAGCCGACCGCCGCGCCGCAGCCGGCCACCCGCGAACCGGTCAGGCCGACCGTCGCCGCAGGCACACCGTCCAGGCCGGCAGCGGACGGCAGACCAGCGACCACCGCCCATGCCAGGGCGAGCACGAATCATCCCAAGCAGCGCAAGCAACCTACCCGCCGTACCAAAGGGCGGCGGCGATGACCGGCACGGCCCGACCACCGACGGGCGAGGGAGACCGACGATGGTCCACCTCTCGGTCGCGGCGGCGCGGGCGGTCGCCGGCCACCAGGCACACCAGCAGCTCACGCCGGCCGCCACCCCGGGTTGGCGACGGCGGCGGCGCCCCGCGGCACGACACGCCGTCCAAGCCCAAAGCAAGCAGGGAGCACGGCATGAACACGCGGCTGGATGATCTGACGACCACGGCCGACCCGGTCGTGCGAGGCGTGGTCATCGTTACCTTGGCGATCACGACCCTCGGGGTGTTGCTGCTGGTCCGGGCCGCGGTGGGCGGTGGGGTCGACCATGTGACCGTGCGGGTGGACAACCAGGCCGGGCTCGCAGTCCAGGTCGATGCGGTGGACGCCTCCGGCGACCGCGTCGGGCTGGGTGAGGCCGGACACATGTCGCTGACCACCTTCCAGGAGATCCCCGACATCGGCTTGCGCTGGACGTTGGTCGCCACCTACGGCGGCCGGGAGGTTCACCGCCAGACGCTGGCCGAGACTGAGTTGGCCGCCCGCAACTGGGCGGTCACGATCCCCGCCAGCGCGACCGGTGCGCTTGAGCGGGCAGGGTTCCGGTGAGTTGAGCATGCCTGCGCTTCACGAACCTCGCCCCGAGCACGATCGTGACCGCCGCCAGCGCGATCTGCCGCAGGTCCTGGTCGATCGGTGGGCGCGACTGGCCATGGAGCGCCCATGGCGATACGCGGCCACCTGGGCGTTCGGCATTGGCGCGGCCAACTTCGGGCTGCGCATGCTGCTCAACGACCTCTCGGTTGCGCGGAACGCCAGCTTGGCCGCCCTCACGGCACTCGGGTTCTGCTTGTTCGCCTGGCTGTTCACCGCCCAGCTCACCCGTCCGCTCCGCCGGCGCGGTCGCGCGAGCCACCCAGCCGTCCCGACGACGGGCGGTGCGGCCGTCTGGCGCTGCAGGCCCGGTCGCCGGTATCCCACCGGTCGAGGTCCCCGTTCCCGATCGCTGTGGTCATGCCCTCGACGTGCGCAGGTATCGGTCAAGCGCACCGGCAGATCGGCAACTCGGTCCGCAACGTGGGGGCGCCGTCTGCTCCTGACCGCCGTCGCCGTCGCCGTGGTCACGGTCGCCGTGCTGGTCGGTGCCGCCCGTGCCAAAGCCAGCGACCGGACGCCTACACCCCTGGACCACCACATGACTCTCGCGCCTGGCAGGCATTGAACCGGCCGTGGCCCGGATCGCAGGAGCGACCACGGCCGAAACGTAGACGGGACGTCGCTTCAAGGAGGTGGCAGTGCGGTCCTCCAGCGCTGTCGGTATCGACGGCCACCAGTGGAACCTGCACTGCGCTCCCGGGGCCCGTTTGCCCTGCCGGGCCATGTGCGAGTGCGGCTGGACATCGACGGCGGGGCAACGAACCCAGGTGCTCCTGGAACTCAAGGGCCACCTCGAGCAGACCCTGAGGAACGGTGCGGGGCCGGGCATGGAGGAGGCGGGAATCTAACCGTTGGTGAAGCGCCGGGAAGCCTGGTTGGCTGGCCCGGCGCTGGCAAGCAGGGAGGGACCATGACGACCTCTGACGAGCTGCAGGAACGAGCCCTGGCGCTCGCCCAGCAAGGTGTTTCCACCGACGACGCGGTCGCCGAGCTGCTGGCCTGCTGCGCCGACCACCGGGTGCCCGTGGTCAGGGCCCGGCAGGGGCTCGCCGGCCGGTCAGCCGCGGCGCCGCAGGGCGAGGTGGTCGCCCGGGCCGTGGCGCTGCTGGAGGAGACGCTTCGGCGCGGCTCCTGGGACGTGCCCTGACCAGGGTGCGCCGGGGCCGAAGCGTGGCCGCCGAGCTGGACGCACGTCGGGAGACGGTGCGGCGACTGCCGGACCGCGTCTTGCTCGCGTTTGGGCGGGCAGCGGCCCGCCAGCGCGAAGAGCAGAAGGAGGAGAGGCCGCGCCATCGGGGCGGGCGGTGATGGTGGTGCTCACGGGAGACAAGCTGCGAAGGGGTAGCAGCAGCGAGGAGACCACATGAACGCGCGGCTGGACAACCCCCTGACCGAGGCTGATCCGCTGCTACGGGGCATGCTCATCACGACCCTGGCGGTCGCGGCGATCGGGACGCTGCTGCTGGTCCGCGCCGCGGTCGGTGGCGGTATCGACCATGTCACGGTGCGGGTCGACAACCAGGCGGCGCTCGGGCTGCAGGTCGACATGATCGACGCCGCGGGCGCCACGGTCGGGCTCGGGATTGCCGCCCCCAAGACGCTCACCACCTTCCTGGAGCTCCCAGACATCGGCCCAAGCTGGACGTTCGTTGTCACCTACGGGGGCCGCCAGGTCCATCGGGTGGCCATGACCAAGGCCGAGCTGGCGGCCCGAGGCTGGACGGTCTCGACCCCGCCACGGCCACCACCGAGCTCCAGGGGCCGGCTTCCGGTGAGCCGCCGAAGCATCCCCGCCCCTATGTGCCGGCTGGCTTGCCGATCGCGGACGGCGGGAGGACGACATGGAGATCCGTGAGACGACGCTGCCTGGGGTGGGGCTGCGCCACGACTTTGCGACCAGGAGCGGCTGCCAGCTTGGCGTGATCTCCCACCGGACCGGCCGACGGGATCTCATCGTGTACAACCGGCGTGACCCAGACGCCGCGCAGGAGGTCGTACGGCTCACGTCTGAGGAGAGCGACACGCTGGCCGAGCTGCTCGGCAGCTCACGGGTCGTCGCACGCCTCGCGCAGCTGCAGCAGCAGGTCGAGGGCCTGGCGATCGACTGGCTGCCGATCGTGGCGGGCTCACCGTATGCCGGCGGCACGATCGCCGACACCCAGGCACGGACCCGCACCGGCGTGTCGATCGTCGCCGTGCTCCACAACGACACCGCCACCCCGGCCCCCCAGCCCGACTTCCGCTTCCGAGTGGGCGACACCCTTGTGGTTGTCGGCACGACCGCCGGTATCAGGGCCCTCTCTCGGTTGCTTGGGACCTAGCCGCCATGGACACCGCGGCGCTGCTGCTCGAGCTGGGCGCGGTGCTGCTCGGCCTGGGCATCTGCAGCCAGCTCGCCCGCCGCCTCGGCCTGTCCCCGATCCCGCTGTACCTGCTGGCCGGGCTGGCGTTCGGGCAGGGCGGGCTGCTGCCGCTGGTCACCGCACAGGACTTCATCCAGGTCGGCGCCGAGATCGGCGTGATCCTGCTGCTGCTGCTCCTGGGGCTGGACTATTCGGCCGCCGAGCTGCTCGGCAGCCTGCGCGCCTCGGCACCCGCCGGCCTGGTCGACCTGACCCTCAACTTTTTGCCCGGGCTGGCCGCCGGGCTCCTGCTTGGCTGGGGGCCCCTGGCGGCCATCACGCTGGGCGGCATCACCTACATCTCCTCCTCGGGCGTGATCGCCAAGCTCCTCGGCGACCTGCATCGGCTCGCCAACCGCGAGACCCCGGTGGTGCTGTCGATCCTGGTCATCGAGGACCTGGCCATGGCCGCCTACCTGCCCGTGGTGACCGTGCTGCTGGCCGGCGGAAGCGTGGCCGGGAGCCTCCTGCCGGCCACCCTCGCCCTGGCCGCCGTCGCCGCCGTGCTGACGGCGGCGCTGCGCTACGGCACCGCGCTCAACCGGCTGGTGTTCAGCCCAAGCGACGAGGTGCTGCTGCTCAAGATCCTGGGGATCACCTTCCTGGTCGCCGGCGTCGCCCATGGGCTGCAGGTGTCGGCCGCGGTCGGCGCGTTCCTGGTCGGCATCGCCCTGTCCGGCCCGGCCGCCGCCGGCGCCCGGGCCCTGCTCACCCCCCTGCGTGACCTGTTCGCCGCCGTGTTCTTCGTCTTCTTCGGCCTGCAGACCAACCCGCAGACCATCCCCCCGGTGGCGCTCACCGCGGTCGGGCTTGCGCTCGTCACCGCGTTCACCAAGCTGGCCACCGGCTGGTGGGCGGCACGCCGGGCCGGCATCGCCACCCTGGGACGCTTCCGGGCTGGCGCGGCGCTGGTGGCACGCGGGGAGTTCTCCATCGTGATCGCCGGGCTGGCCGTCACCGCCGGCCTCGACCCGGCGCTCGGACCGCTGGCCGCCACCTACGTGCTCGTCCTCGCCGCGCTCGGCCCGATCCTGGCCCGGATCGTCGACCCGCTGGTGCAGGGCACCCTGCGGCTCCGACGAGGCAGGCCGCCGCGACCATCTCCCAACCGGTCACCGACCACCGCAGCCGAGAGCCAGCAGCCCGCCACCATCCCCACAGACCAGGCCGAGGATGCCCGGTCTCCGCCAACCCCGCCGCAACCACGACCCTGAAGCCCTACCGACAACGAGGTTTCACCAGCAGACCGGAACAACCACAACCCGCCCTGCGCTGACCCATCGCGGGTCGATCCTGCCAAGCCACGGGAGCCGACGTTGGAGCTGGAAACCGCCTTCGCCGTGATCGCCGGGGTCCTGGTCGTGTCCGCCCTTGCCGCCGGCCTGGTCGAACGCGCCCCCCTGTCGTTCCCGATGCTGTTTCTTGGCCTGGGGTTCCTGATCGGCGACCGCGGCCTGGAACTCATCTCGATCGGCCTCGACAACCAGGTGCTCACGGTCGTGGCCGTGGTGGCCCTCGCCCTGGTGCTGTTCCTGGACGCGGTCAACCTGGAATTCACCGAGCTGCGCCGCGACTGGCTGGCACCGTTCCTGGTCCTCGGACCCAGCACGCTGCTGGTGGCCGGGCTGCTCGCCTGGGCCGCCGCGCTGCTGCTCGACCTTCCCGCGGTCCTCGCGCTGCTGCTAGGGACGATCCTTGCCTCCACCGACCCCGTGGTGCTACGCGACGTGCTCCGCGACACCCGCCTCCCCCGATCGGTGCGCCGGGCATTAAGCGTGGAAGCCGGCACCAACGACCTCGTGGTCCTGCCCATCCTGCTGGTGCTCATCGCCATCACCCACGCCGACCTCGGCGGCCCGACCGAGTGGCTCATCTTCCTCGGTCAGCTGTTCGTGCTCGGCCCGGCCGCCGGGTTCGCGGTCGGCGCGGCCGGCTCCTGGACCATGGGCTGGATCGACCAGCGGTTCCCCATCCGCCGCGAGTACCAGCCGGTCGTGGTCCGATCAGTGCTGCGGTTGGGCCGGGCCGGCCTGAGCCGCTACGCCCGCCAGTTCATCGGCTGGTTCGGCCCCCGCGGCCTCAACTCCCTGCTGTTCGCCCTGCTGGTCGTGGAGGAAGGCGTGCGCGGGGGTGAGGAGCTGCTGGCGGTGGTCGGCGTCGTGGTGCTCGTGTCGGTCGTCGCCCACGGCGCCACGGCCACGCCGTTCTCCGGCTGGTACGCGCGCAAGGCCAGGCAGGAGACCCTGGCCGAGGAGCGCGCCAGCACCGCCGCCGAGCTGTTCACCCATACCCCCGACGACGTCCCGCGGGTCACCCCAGCCGAGCTCGCCAAACGCCTGGCCGGGCCGCACCCACCCCTCGTACTGGATGTGCGCAGCCGCTCAGAGTACGAACGCGACGGCGTCCGGATTCCCGGCAGCGTCCGGGTCCTGCCCGACCAGGTCACCGAGTGGGCGGCCGACCGCCTCCGCGATCAGCCGTTCGTGCTGTACTGCACCTGACCGCGGGAGCAGACCAGTGCCCGTGCGGCGCTGCAGCTTCGCAAGCTGGGCTTCCAGGCCGAGGCGTTGGCGGGCGGCATGAACGCCTGGCGAGCCAAATATCCCCGTGGAGCCGACCACCGATGCCGCGTGACCGCCACCCGGTACGCGTCAACCACCCGCGATGCTCGGCTGCGCTGACCGTCGGCCGGCCAGGATTCCCTCATGGCCGGGGACCGGCGCAAGCCCCGTAGGATCCCGGCTGACCAGCGTCCCCACCGGAGCCGGCGATACCGATGCCCTTACGACGCAGCGCCGCGCGTCCTGGACCCCATCTGGCCGTCACGTGCCAGACGATAAGCACGAGTCTCCTAATCTAGGCGGGTGACCAGAAGTTCTCCTCATACGTCTGGGTGGAGCCCTGACGTTCGCCGGAGTCTGAGCTGCGTGAGCGGATTCGCTTGACCGCTAAGCTCGACTCGAGCGCTCAGCGATGGTCGTGTAGGAGGTCGCGGATAGTAGTGATGCCCTGCGCGATGGCACCCTCGCGGAGGTTCCCGAACCCCAGGACGAGCTGTGGCGGGCTGGTCGCTCCGCTGGAGCGGTAGCGGCTCATCCCGTACAGGCCGACGGAGCGGGCCCCGGCCGCGGAGATGACCGCCGGTTCCGACAGCGAGTCCGGCAGGTGGGCGACGGCGTGGAAGCCGGCCGCAAGTCCGCGCAGCTCGACCTGCGGGGCATGCCGCGCGAGGGCGTCCACCAGCGTCGCCCGCCGACGGGCGTAGCTGGCGCGCATGCGGCGAAGGTGCCGGTCGTAGCGGCCGGACTGGACCAGGGTGGCGAGCGCGAGCTGGTCGAGCCAGGGGGAGCCGCGGTCGTCGAGGTCCTTCTCGTGGGCGATCGCCTCGGCGAGCCCCGCCGGGCAGACGATCCAGCCGAGCCGTATCGCGGGCGCCAGCGACTTGCTGACCGAGCCAAGCAGCGCTACCCGGTCGGGAGCCAGGCCCTGCACGGCCCCGACCGGTTCGCGGTCGTACCGGAACTCGGCGTCGTAGTCGTCCTCGATGATCGTGGCGTCGCGCTCGTTGGCCCAGGCGACCAACGCCTGCCGCCGCTGGGCGGCCAGGACCACGCCGGTGGGGCTCTGGTGGGCGGGGGTGAGGACCACCGCGCGGGCGTCGCTGGCGGCCAGCGCCGCCACGTCCATGCCGGCCTCGTCCACGCGGACGGGGACGGCTTGCAGCCCTGCCCGTGCCGCGATGGCGGGCTGGTCGAGGTCCCCGGGATCCTCGACCGCCACCCGCCGAACGCCCTGGCGGGCCAGGGCGCGGAGGATCAGGTTCAGCCCCTGGGCGAACCCGGTGCAGATCACCAACCGCTCGGGGTCGGTGACGGCACCGCGGACCCGGCGCAGATAGGCGGCCAGCACCTCCCGCAGTGCCGCGCTGCCGCGCGGGTCGCCGTAGCCGAAGGCATCCGTGGGCGCCTCGCGAGCGGCCTCGCGCAGCGCCCACAGCCAGTCGCGC
>DATHIG010000838.1:0-2965 GCA_035490035.1 Actinomycetes bacterium | reverse complement strand
TTCTCGGGCGCGACCGCCAGCAGCGTCGCCGCGACGCCGACCGCCTCGCCGGAGTGCGCCGAGGCGGTGGAGCGGGCCAACAAGAGCATCGGCCACGCGGTCAAGGTGTCGGGCGCCCTGCGCGAGCACACCGAGATCATGAACGACCTGCTCCACGGCGAGATCTCCGGCGACACGGCCCTCAAGAAGGGCACGCCGTCCCTCATCGTGGGCTCCGCCGAGTCGGCCAAGTTCGACCTGGCCCTCGCCGACTACAAGAGGGTCGTCGACAGCTGCCAGCTCCGCGCCCCCTGACCATCCCGGCCGGTCGGGCACCTTGCTCCAGCTCCCCGCCACCCCGCCTCGCCCTCCGCGCCCCGGAACGATGTTGTCGCGGCCGGGGCGGCCGTCGGCCGCTCAGGGCGGGAGGGCGCTGCCGGCGAGCCAGCTGCGCCAGGACATGTTCCAGTCGGCGACGCCGAAGCTGTTGCCGGGGCGCCTGGGCGACCCGAGGACCTCGACGATGTCGCCACGGCGGGTCAGCCGGTAGTACCAGGCGGCGTTGGCGGTCGACAGGTTGACGCAGCCGTGCGAGACGTTGGCCCGGCCCTGCGAGCCGGTCGACCAGGGAGCGGCGTGGACGAACTCGCCCGAGTTGGAGATCCGCACCGACCACCGGACGCGCTGGTAATAGCCGCCCGGTGACTCCCGCGGGATGCCGACGGTCGAGGAGTCCATCAGCTTGACCGGCGTCTTCTCGAGCACGAAGTGGACGCCGCCGGTGGTCGGGTAGCGGTCGCGGCCGGTGCTGACCGGCAGCACCCGCAGGGTCCGCACCCACCGCATGAAGGTGACCTCGCTGACCCGGCGCTCGCCGATCCGGAAGCGGACCGTCCGGTCGGCAACGCCCCAGACCCCGTCGCCGGCGTCGGTGCCGGCCAGCCGGGCCCGCAGGGTGACCTGGGACCCGCTGGGCCAGTAGGACCTGGGCCGGTAATGGACCTCGTTGTCGGCGAACCAGTGCCAGGCGCCGGTGACCGGCTTGGAGGACGTCACATCGAGGCGCCGCTCGACCGCGGCCCGGTCGGCCACCGGCTGGCTGAACCAGACCCCGACGGGCAGGCCGACGCCGACGGTCTCCCCGTCCAGGGGCATGATCGCCGCCCGCAGCTCGGCCCGCGGGCGCAAGGTCGTGAAGGTGGTCACCCGCCGGGTCGGGGCCCCGGCGTCGTCGACCGCGTCCGCCACCACCCGGTAGCGGGTCGCCGGAGCCAGGGCGCCGCCGCTCACCCAGGTGCGGCCGTCGTCGGCCAGCTTGCCGGGCAGGCGCCGGCCGCCGGCGCCGGTGACCCGGACGGCGCGGAGCCGCCCGCTGCTGGCCACCACCCGGGCGCGGGTGTCGAGCGCGACCCGGGTGGCCCGGTGGGCTGGGCTGACGGTGAGCCGGACCGGCGCCGCCGCCGAGGCGCCGGCGCTCCGCTCCCCCGCCCGCCCGGTCCCGAACAGGCCGGCCCCGCCGCCGTCCCGGCCCAGCGCGGCCAGGACGACCGCGGCCAGCGCGACCACCACCACGGCGGCCACGGCCAGCGGCAACCACGGCCGCGGGCCGGCGGGAAGGCGCAAACGAGTCATGGCCACCCGAGTGTACCCGGGCCGCCGGCCGGCCCGGACCGACGCATCCACTGCCCCGGAGGGCCCGTTCGTCCCGGTCTTGAAGGCAGGTACGTGACCAACGACACCTTCCAGCTCCGGCAGGATGCCGGCGGGTAGTTCCCGTCCAGGTCAGACCTGGGCGGCGAACCCCTCGACGCCGGAGTCCTTGGCGCGTTCGCCGCGGGTGAGGCGGCGGTAGACCAGGAAGCCGAGCGCGATGGCCAGCAGGGACGAGGCCAGCATGATGGTGGCCAGGGCGTTGAGGGCCGGGGTGGGGCTGCTGCGGGCGCTGTTGTAGATCTTCACCGACATCGGCTCCGAGGAGGCATCGGCCGACAGGTAGCGGACCAGCACGAAGTCGTCGATCACGTCGGCGAAGACCAGCACCGCGCTGGCGAAGATGGCCGGGGAGAGCAGGGGCAGCAGCACCCGGCGGAGCGCCTTGACCGGGGATGCGCCCAGGTCCATGGCCGCCTCCTCGTACTCGCGTCCGATCGACAGCAGGCGGGCCCTGCAGATGATCACCGGGTAGGAGAGCTGGAAGGTGACCAGGCCGAACAGCTGGGCGGCGGTGCCCAACTGCACCGCCCGCAGCAGGTTGGTGAACAGGAACAGCAGGGCGACGGCCAGGATGATCTCGGGGAGCACGAACGACAGCAGCATCTGGAAGTTGAAGCCGGCGGCCAGCCGGCCGCGCCAGCGGTCGAGGCCGATGGCGAAGGCCACCCCGAGGGGCACGGCGACCAGGGTGGTGAGCACGGCCAGGCGGAGGCTGTGGAGCAGGGCCCGCTGCAGGTCGGGGTCGTTCCAGACCGACAGCACCGGATCCTGCCAGTACCACCGCAGCGAGAAGCCCTGCCAGCTGGAGCGGGAACGGCCGGCGTTGAACGAGAACCAGACGGCGATCGCCACCGGCAGCACCGACCAGGCCAGATAGGCCCAGACCAGCGTCTCCAGCAGCCGTGGCTTGCGCCATGGGTCGCGCAGCCATCGTCTCACCGGGGACTCACCTCCCGGCCTCGCGTGCCGCCCGGGCGGTGGTGCGGACGTAGGCCAGCATGGGCAGCGCCAGCAGCGCCATCAGCACCAGGACCAGGGCGGCGGCCTGGCCGCCCTGGCCCGGGCTGGCGATGGCATCGTTGACCAGGTTGCCGACCATCGAGGTCCGCGGTGACCCGGAGAGCAGGTCGTTGGTGAAGTAGTCGCCGAACATGGGCAGGGCGGTCACGACCAGGCCGGCCAGGATCGCCTGGCGGGACAGGGGCAGGGTGACCAGCAGGAAGGTCCGTCGGCGGCTGGCCCCCAGGTCGCGGGCGGCCTCCAGCATCCGCTG
>DATHIG010000837.1:0-2646 GCA_035490035.1 Actinomycetes bacterium | reverse complement strand
CGGGGTTCCCCTGGCCCCATCGGACGGTGATACACCGTACCCGCCACCGGCTGGGCCTTCGTGGGGGCCATCGGACGGTGATAACCCGTACCCGCCACCGGCTGGGCCGTCGTGGGGTCCCCCGGACCGCTCCGGTGGCCTCACCGGCGGCTGTCCTCGACCAGGGAGCGGACCTCGGGACCGCAGGCGTCGAGGAGACGGTCGGCCAGGGCCTGGCCGAGGGCCTCGGGCTGGTCGGCGGGGCCGCGGAGGCGCTCGCGGACCAGGCCCTTGCCGTCGAGGGCGGACAGGAAGCCCTGGATCTCGAGGGGGCCGTCGTGGACCCGGCGCAGCAGCGCGCCGGCGGGCAGGGTGCACGACCCGCCGAGTCGCTCCAGGAACGCCCGCTCGGCCCGCAGCGCGACCCGCGACGGCCGGTGGGTCAGGGCGCTCAGCATGCCGAGGGCGCCGGTGTCGTCCTCGCGGGCCTCGACGGCCAGGGTGCCCTGGCCGGGGGCTGGCGTGAACGCCTCCGGGTCGAGCGGGACGGCCGCGTCAAGGCCCAGCCCGAGCCGGCGGAGCCCGGCCGCGGCCAGGACCACCGCGTCCAGCTCGCCGCCGTGGACCCGGCGCACCCGGCTGTCGACGTTGCCGCGGATGGGGACCAGCTGGAGATCGGGCCGGAGCCAGTTCATCAGCGCGACCCGGCGTGGGCTGCCAGTGCCGACCCTGGCCCCCGGCGCCAGGTCGTCGAGGCCGGCCAGCCGGTGCCGGCCGACCAGCACGTCCCGAGGGTCGTCGCGCTCGGGCACGGCGGCCAGCACCAGGCCTGGGACCTGGGCGGCGGGCAGGTCCTTGGCCGAGTGGACCGCCAGGTCGGCCCGCCCGTCCAGCACCGCCTGCTGCACGGCCGCGGTGAAGATGCCCTTGCCGCCGAGGGCGGCCGCCGACAGGTCGCGGCGCCGATCCCCCTCGGTGATGACGGTGACCAGCTCGGTGCGGACATCGGGCCAGGCCGCCCGCAGGCCGTCGACCACCAGCCGGCTCTGGGCCAGCGCCAGCGCGCTGGCCCGTGTGGCCAGCCGCAGCCGGCCGGGGCTACCGCTGGTCATCGTCGGCGGGTTGGGGGTCCAGGCCGTAGAGCTCGCGCAGGGCGGCGACGTACAGGTCGCCGTCGGGCCGGGCGGCCAGGGCCTTGCCACGGACCATCGGGTCGTGCAGCAGCTTGTTGACCAGCCCTCTGGTCACCGCGTCGACCGCGGCCCGCTGGCGCTCGTCGAGGCCGGCCAGCCTGGTCGCGCCCCTGGCCAGCTCCTGCTGGCGGACCTGCTCGGCCCTGGCCCGCAGCGCCCGGATGGTCGGGCCCAGCCTGGCCTCGCGCCGCCCGCCCATGAACGCGCCAGCCTCCTCGGCGATCAGGTTGCGTACCCGCTCGACCTCGCGCCGCGGCCCCTCGTCGGTTTCCAGCACCGCCCGCAGCGCGTCCAGGTCGGCCAGGACGACCCCGGGCCGCTCCCGCACCTCAGGCTCCACGTCGCGAGGCACCCCCAGGTCGAGCAGGACCAGCGGGCCGTCGACGGCACGGCGGTCCATGGCGGCGGACACGGTTGCCGCGGTGACGGTCGGGGTGGAGCCGGCGGTGGCCGCAACGGCCAGGTCGGCGGCGGCCAGCTCGTCGGAGACCCGCTCCAGGGCCACGGCACGGCCGCCGAGCTCGCGGGCGAGGGCGGCGCCCGCGGCCGGCGTCCGGTTGGCCACCACCAGCTCGCCGGCTCCGGCCTCGCGCAGGCTCCGGCCGGCCAGGCGGGCCAGGTTGCCGGCCCCGATCAGCAGCGCCCGGCGCCCGGCCAGCCCACCAAGCTGCTCGTCGGCCACCCGCAGCCCGACCGTGACGGTGGAGGCACGCCCGGCCCCGATACCGGTCTTGCTCCTTGCCCGCCGGCCGACCTTGACGGCCCTGGTGAACAGGGCCGACAGCACCGGCCCGACCGACCGCTCACCCTGTGCGGCCTGGAACGCCTCCCGGACCTGGCCGAGGATCTGCTCCTCGCCCACCACCATCGAGTCGATCCCGGCGGCCACCGCGAACAGGTGCCGGACTGCCCGCTCCTCGTAGTAGTCGTAGAGGTGGTGGGCGAACTCCCCGAGCTGCATGCCGTTGAGGTCGGCCAGGAATCGCCTGACGTCGCCGGCGGCGCCGTGGAAGCGGCTGATGGCCGTATAGACCTCGACCCGGTTGCAGGTGGAGACCACCACCGCCTCGTGGACGTGCTCCTGGTCGAGCAGGCCGGCCAGCACCTTGGGGCGTTGCTGGCGGTCGACGGCCAGCCTCTCCAGCAGCTCCAGCGGGGCGCTGCGGAAGTTGGCCCCGACGACGAAGACCGGCACGGCGGCTCAGTCCCGGGCCTCTGGCCCAGGACCGGCGTCGACGCCCCGATTCCTGGCCGCGACCTGGCGGACCAGGTCAACGGCGGTCCGGCGCTGCTCATGGAAGGAGAGGATCTGCAGCTCGGTGGAGAGGTCGACCTTGCGGAGCGAGACCCCGGCCGGCACCTGGAGGTGGGCGGGGGCGAAGTTCAGGATCGAGGTGACGCCGGCCGCGACCAGCCGGTCGCAGACCTCCTGCGCCGCCCCGGCCGGGGTGGCGACGATGCCGATCGCGACCTG
>DATHIG010000836.1:0-3233 GCA_035490035.1 Actinomycetes bacterium | reverse complement strand
TCGAAGTGCACATGACGATCTGCGAGCCGTTCCAGGTAAAGATGATCGGGACATTGCGGGGTGTGCCGTCCTTGGCGACGTAGGCCAAGCGGGTCACAGTTCCTGACTGATCGGTCGGTTCAGAACCTCGGTGATTTCGTTCGGTTGCACGGTCATCTCTTTCATTGTCGTTTTCTTGGTCCATCCAGCGGATCGTTCTGGTTGGTCGCAGGTCGACCGCGACGGGCCGTTAGCTGAGCTGCTCGGCCAACGCGACCATGATCCCCCCGGGGCCGCGGACGTAACAGAGCCGGTAGCTGTCCTGGTACTGCGCCACCTCTCCGACGAGTTCTGCGCCGTGGGCTCGCAGGCCGGCGACAGTGGCGTCGATGTCGTCGACGGCGAACCTGATGCTACGTAGGCCCAGCGTGTTCCCCGGTGCGTTCTCCGGCTCAGCGCTGACCGCCGTCGGGGTATGGAACTTCGTCAGCTCAAGCCGGCCGTGGCCGTCCGGGGTCCGCATCATCGCGATGTCGACTCGGACGCCGTCGAGCCCGACGACACGGTCCACCCAACGTCCCTCGATCGGCGCCTCGCCCTCCAGCTCCATACCAAGTTCGACAAAGAACGCAATAGCAGCCTCAAGGTCGTCGACGACGACGCCCACGTGGTCCATCCGCTGAATCGTCATGGTGGTTCTCCTTCGTCGCGCGGCCTGTCGTGGCCACTGGTGTACCTAGGACGGAGCCAGCGCCACGTTCTCGACACCCGGAAACGTGCTGAGTTCTAGGGATCTGCATCTGGCCGTCACCGCCCTGGGGTGCCCACACCGCCGAACGAGAACCCGCCCGCACGCACGCAAGCCGATCCGTTGGTGGTACAGCGCCATGAAGTAGCGATCTGGTCCGGGTTGGCTGGGTGCCGAAAGGACACGAACCCGAGACGTAGCGGACGGAGTGTTTCCCATGTCGGAGCGGAGTCGGTGGCTCCTCCCGGTGTTGCTGTCGATGCTGTTCGTGTACCAGGCGGTTAGCACGATGGTCCCTGCCGGGATCATCGATGCTGTGACCTTGAAGGGGATGAGTGAGTGCCGAGCTGCCAGGTATGCTCGCCAACTGGCCCCCATAACTGCGGCCTTTGCGGTACCGAGTGACCTGCAAATATGCCGGATAGCACGGCGCTTGTCCGCCGATCCATGGTAAGTGGTTCATGGCCTGCGGCCACCCCTGACGGATGAAGATGGGCAGCACAACAGGGCCTCTGGGCCGTGACTGCTCCGCGGAGGAGGCGAGGTCCCGCGTCGACCTGGTAAGTACCAGGCAGTTTGCCACCGCGAGCGCCGATCTTCACCTGAGGATGGGGCCAGCCCTTGCGAGAATTGGTGGGCGACGCCTTCGATGGCGATCCAAGCCGGCCCTGCTTAACGGCTCATATGCGCGGTAGATCTCCTACGCTATTCGAAGAAAGACTGGAACGACTCGCGCCTCATGCCAGGCCGGGTAGGTTGCCTGGCTGCGAGCGGGTCCCCGTCGTTCGAACGCCGAAGGGCCACCATGCGCAGCGAGAAGATGCACTCCGATGAGCTGGACATCGATGCAGCCCTGGTGGCCAGGTTGATCGCTGCTCAGTTCCCGCAGTGGGCGGATCTGCCCATCGTGAAGGCTCCTTCGGCTGGCACTGACCACGCGATGTACCGGCTCGCTGACGACATGGTCGTGCGCCTGCCGCGCATCCCGGGGGCGGCCCGCCAGGTCGACAAGGAGCAGCGGTGGCTACCGCACTTGGCCCCGCAGCTCCCGCTGCAAGTGCCGGTGCCGCTCGGCCGCGGCGTCCCCGGCCAGGGATTCCCGATGCCGTGGTCGGTCTATGCCTGGCTGGACGGCGAGAACGCGTTCGACCGGCCCATCATCGACCTGCGCGACGCCGCCATCGAGCTGGGCGGCTTCGTCGCTGCCCTGCGGAGCGTCGATGCAACCGGCGGCCCGCAGTCGTCTCGTGGCGGGCCGGTGAGCACCCGCGATGACGACGTCCGCGCCGCCATCCGCGACCTGGGCGCCGACGGCACGATCGACGGAGAAGCCGCGGCCGCCGCCTGGAAACAGGTCCTCGCGCTCCCGCAGTGGGAAGGTAAGGCCGGCTGGCTGCACAGCGATCTCATGCCGGGCAACCTGCTGACCCGCCACGGCCGGCTCACCGGCGTCATCGACTTCGGCGAACTCGGTATCGGTGACCCCGCCTGTGACCTGATACCCGGCTGGTATCTGTTCGGCGGCGATACCCGAGAGCTGTTCCGCGCCGCGGCCGACGTTGACGACACCACATGGGCAAGGGGGCGCGGCTGGGCACTGTGCCTCGGACTCGGGGCCGAGCATTACTACCGCATCAAGAACCCGCCACTTGCCACGGTCGGACGAAGGGCGATGTTCGAGGCCCTCGCCGACTACCGAAGCACCGGCTAACCACGTCCGGCGGCACCCTCCGGACCCGGGTCACGGGACAGCAGCGCAGAGCGCCCTTCTTGCCCGCGACGACGCCAACGTACTATGAGACCGATCTACTGCGTACTCTGGCCAGGTCACAGCAGGACGATTCACCCCATCCCTGTGGCACCTACGGAACCGCTCGACCTGGGAGAACGCGGGATAGCACGGCGCTTGGCCGTCGATCTCTGATAAGACCCTCATGGCCGGGGGCCGCCACGAGGGATGAGAATGGGGTGCCCGGCCAAGCTCGGCTTTCCTTGGTGCGAGAGAGCCCGTTGATAAGACTGAAGCGGGGGCCTGCCCGGCACCACGAACTGTTGCTGCGAGCACGCGTTTCAGCGTCGCCTGATCGGTCGGCCCTGCCGGGCACCACCCAACGGCAAGGGAGGTGTCGACGGTGGAGCTCCTTCACCCGCGCTGCGCCGGGTTGGATGTCGCCAAGGACGAGGTGGTGGCCTGTGTCCGCGTCCCTGATGGGCGCGGCGGTCGCCAACAGGAGGTGCGGACGTTCCAGACCTTCACCTCGGGGCTGGAGGCGCTGGCCGACTGGCTGGCCGCCGAAGGCGTCACCCAGGTGGTGATGGAGGCCACCGGCCAGTATTGGAAGCCGGTCTGGTATGTGCTGGAGGAGCGGAGCTTCCAGCTGCTGTTGGTCAACGCCCGCCACGTCAAGATCCTCCCCGGCCGCAAGACCGATGTGGCTGATGCCGCCTGGCTGGCGGAGCTGCTGGAGCACGGGCTGCTGCGGGGCAGCTTCGTGCCCCCGGCCCC
>DATHIG010000835.1:0-4660 GCA_035490035.1 Actinomycetes bacterium | reverse complement strand
TCGTGCCGCTCCCGGGGCCTGACAGCGCGGAGTCGCGGGTGGCCGCGGCGTCGGTCGGCGAGGGTCTGGTGGCCGATCCGCGCGTCGCCGAGGAGCCCATGCAACCCTGAGCGCGCGCGTGCCGGCGGCCCCGACCGAGCCCGTTATACTTATCCGGCCGTGCCCCTACTGGGCGCGTCGTGGTGGCTGTAGCTCAGTTGGTAGAGCACCTGGTTGTGGTCCAGGAAGTCGCGGGTTCAAGTCCCGTCAGTCACCCCAGTGTTTGTGCAGGTCAGAGGCTGTTTACGGTGAGCACGTTACACCGTGGCCACACTCTTGGCCACAC
The DNA here is from genome assembly GCA_035490035.1 of Actinomycetes bacterium. GTDB lineage: Bacteria > Actinomycetota > CALGFH01 > CALGFH01 > CALGFH01 > CALGFH01. Next base: position 4,335 of record DATHIG010000835.1, on the reverse strand, counting down.
TTCCGTCGAAAATCTGCCCTAGAATCCGGCCGTGGCCAGCATCCAGAAACGCGCCCGGGCGGACGGCAGCGTGGCCTACCGGGTCAAGTTCCGCTTCGGCGGGCGCATGACCTCGGAGACCTTCGACGACCCGTCGGCGGCCGGCGAGTTCGGCGCCCTGGTCGACAAGCTCGGCGGCGAAGCCGCCGTGCGGATCCGCGACGCCCGCGACGACGACACCCACGTCGGGCCCACCCTGGCCGACTGGTTCTCCCACCACCTCGACCACTCCCCCGGCATGACCGTCGGCACCAGGGCCGAGTACCGGCGGGTGGCCGCCCGCTCCTGGATGCCCAACCTCGGACACCTGCCCATCACCGCCATCGACCGCGACGCCGTCGCCCGCTGGGTCGCCCGCCAGGCCGCCACGCTCACCGCGCGGAACACCCCCATCGCTGCCAAGACGATCGCCAACCAGCACGGCCTGCTGTCCACCGTCATGGCGTCCGCGGTCGCCGCCGGACACCGCCCCGACAACCCCTGCCGCGGGCTGCCGCTGCCCCGGGGCCGGAGCGAGGAAATGGTGTTCCTCACCCACGACGAGTTCGCCGTCCTGCTCTCCCACATCCCCGCCGTGTGGCGGCCGCTGATCGTCACCCTCGCCGGCACCGGCATGCGCTGGGGTGAGGCCACCGCGCTGCTGTGGGCCGACGTCGACCTCGACGCGGCCAAGCCCACCATCCGGGTCGTCCGGGCGTGGAAGAAGGGCGACGGCGCGCGGGTCATGGGCGTGCCCAAGACACGCCGGTCGGTGCGGACCATCTCGCTGCCGCCCGAGGTTGTCGACGTGCTCCGGCCGCTGCAGGGCCGGTCAGGCGAGTACGTGTTCACCGGGGCCCGCGGCGGCACCGTCCACCATCAGAACTTCCACACCCGGGTATGGCGGCCGGCCGTCGGCAAGCTCGCCGGCGACCGGGTCGTCGACGGGACAATGGTTCGCGGCGACGGGAAACGGCCACGGATCCACGACCTGCGGCACAGCCACGCCAGCTGGCTGATCGCCGCCGGGCGGCCGCTGCCGCGGATCCAGCGCCGCCTCGGGCACAAGTCCATCCAGACAACGGTCGACGTGTACGGGCACCTCACCGACGACGACGACGGCGGCGACGCGCTGGCCACCTCGCTCGCCCTTGCCCAGGCGCTGCCCGAGCTGCAGGTTTGAACAAGGCGAAACCGCCACCGCCGATCGACGCCAAAGGAGGCTCGCTGCCAAGCAATTCACGCACTGGCTGTCGCCATCAGCCTCAGCTTTGGTGGGCGCTACCTTGTGGCATGGACTCAGCGAACCTTTGGGCGGTCATGGTTGGTCCCGGCCTGACTCTTGTTGGCGTCGCCGCTACGGCAGCTACCGAAGGACTGGGAGCGCAAGCCCGGCCGGCCCGCCAAGCGAAGCGCCTGATGACCTGCGTCGCTACGCTGCCGACTCGCCGGGTCACCCGACAGCCGAGCGGGTGATGGCGGCGCGCGGTGGAGCCACCACCATCGAGATCCGCAGCTCCCACGTGGCCATGATCAGCCACCCGGAGGCGTCGCCGACCTCGTCATCGACGCCGCCACCAGCGACTGACACCACCGCCCCTCGGGGCGGGCGCCGATCGGGTGCGTGCGCCCGGGTCTGGCCAACGACACTGCGGCCGGCACCAGCCACGGTGCACGGTTGGTTCGGCGGGTGGCCCCTCCGGCGGGCGCACTCTGTGAACGCAACCGCCGGCCGCGCGGCAGGTCGCCTTGTGTACTGAGCCACGCGATGGCGCCGCTTCCGACACCCTGCTAGCAGCGCCATCGCGCAACGGTAACGCTGCACAACAGGGGCCCACGCTGACGTGCCGGGTGGTTGACGTCGGAATGTCCAAGCCGTGAACTTCTGCGGCGCCGGGATGTCCCGTGCTGCAGCTCGTGCCAGCGGCTGGGCCGGCCCGTTCTTGGTCTGGCATCACGCCTGACCAGGCCTTGACCTCACCTGCGACGGGTGGGGCCTCCCGTTAGGGAGGCCCCTTCTTCCGTCCTTTCTGTTCAGCCGATCACGGGTCGACGTAGGTGATCACGCAAGTGATCGTCGTTCCCTGGCTGATCCTCAGGTCGCTGGTGGTGAACGTGTTGCTGTCCGTGTTCCCACCGCCTGGGGTGCAGGTGATCGACGTGGCGTGCGTGGCGTCACCACCACCGGGCAGGGTGGCCTGCGGCAGGAAGTCGACCTTCACCTGGGACAGCGGCGTGTTGCCGAAGTCCCGGGCCGAGACCGTGCCCTGGGACACCACGGTCACGGTGTGACCGGTGGCCCCTGGGGTGATGGTCCCACCGTGGGTGTGGCCGGTGCAGTCAGCTCCCGTAGCAGGGGCGGATTGCACCCATCCGGTCTGCCCGGAGAGCGTCTCGCAGATCGTGTACGTGCCGGGATTCAGGGTGAAGCTGTACGTACCGTCCGCTGCGGTAGTCGTGTGCAGGTGGGTATCCGCGTTGAACGCGTGGATCTCCCAGCCGCCAAGACCCTGCTCGCCGGCGTCCCTGACACCGTCGTCGTCCTTGTCCTTGAACTTGGTGCCGGTTACGGCGCCGGGTTGGAAGTTGCCGAAGTCGTTACCGGTCTGGCCGCCAGTGCCGCTGAGGGCGAACCCGTAGCCGGTCGTGCCGCCTGGGCACGTGGCAAGCGTCTCTCCGCTCGGCAAGGTCTGGCCGGCGACTGGCCTTGACTGGAACCAGCCGTCCTGCAGCTCTTCGCAAACGATGTAGTTGCCGGCGAACAGCTCAGAGAAGGAGTACGTGCCGTCAGCCGCGGTCTGGGTCGTCTTGAAGACAGCCTGGCCGGCCTCGACCACGTCGTTGTTCTCCGGGTCGGTGTAGAGGTTGATCGTCCAGTCACCGAGCCCGGGCTCGCCGGTGTCCCGAACCCCGTTGGCATTCAGGTCGTGGAACTTCGCTCCGCTCTTGGAGCCACAGACGCTGAACGGAACTTGGGCGAAGTCGTACAGCGTCGCCGTCGTCGACACCGACGAGCGGGTGTTGGTCAGCAGCGTGCTGATGCACGGGTTCAGCCCGAAGGCGGTCACATTGATTGCGCCCTCGTAGAACTGCTGGGGCGCGATGAAGTCGAGGCTGCCGGTGTCCTTGTCCCAGGTCTTCCACGGCGGGTTCACATCGGCGCTCACGTTAGTGATCGCACACAGCCGGTCGTCCAGGCCCAGGCTGTCAACCTGGTCACAGCGTCCGCTCGTCCCGAGCTGGACGAGGTTGTTCACCGCGGCCGGATTCGTCGGGTCCCACACGTAAGCCGTGATGCTCGCCGTGGTCCCGCCGCCGGTGAACTCGGAGACGACAAGAACGTCACCGGCCACGTGACTGCCGGTGAAGGCCGTGCCGCTGCCGCCCTGCGTGGACGTACAGTCAACCGCCTGATCCTGCAGGAACCAGACACCGAGGTTGTTGGTGCCGCTCGCGTCGTTCTTCTCCGCACCGAAATACAGGATCAGCTCGTTGGCCGCGTTGGTGTAGGCGACCGCGTAGGTGTTGACGAGGTCACCCTTGTCGGTGACGTTGTTCGCGTGGACACAGCGCCACTCAGCGCTGATGTCCAGGATGTCCTTGCTGTTGGTCGTGAACGTCGAATCGTCACCAGTCTCCGCGACCTCGACGCCGCGCCTGATGATCGTCGTGAAGTCCGGCCCCGCCGTGGCCGCCGCGAAGCCGGCCGGCAGAATCGACTGGGGCGCGGAAAAGCCGTTGGCGCCGACGCCGACGATGTCGTCGTCCCAATCCACCTCCGGCCCGCCAGCCGGGTTGGCATCGTCGATATTGCCGTCGAGTTCGAACGCTTCGTCATGCACACCGATGACAGCCGGAGTGCCGAGCGCCATCAGAAGGAGAGTTCCTGCCGCGACGCCTACTAGGAGCCGCGCGGGCAGACCCCTGCGTGCCGGCCCGTTGCCGGCACCTTTGAGTTTGATCATGATCAAGCCTCCTGCTCTCGTCGTGTGGTTCCCCCTTGGGGCGAGCGACTTCGTCCCAAATTGGGGCCTTGAACGAGGCCAGGCCACGCAGACCGACACAGCCACGCGTGGCCGAGCCCCGTCACTCCAGCGGTCCTTTCTATTTACGTGACAGGCACGATGACCTGGTCGGTCTGCACGCCGTCCTCGAACAGAGTGAGGGTGGCGGTGGTGAACGTCACGTCGACGATGTCAGGTGTCCATTGGTTGTTGGGGCACGTGGGCGTCGGCGGGAGAGGCGCCGGTTCGTCGGTCTCGATGGTGAACACGAACGCACCGTTCCGCGGCGTCGGCTGCGGGCCGGTGGTGCCTG
>DATHIG010000834.1:0-2639 GCA_035490035.1 Actinomycetes bacterium | reverse complement strand
AGCCGGCGACAATGGCCCAGCCGGCGACCACGGCCCAGCCGGCGACGCCGGCGGCCGATCGCCGGGGGGCGGCCGCACGGCGAGACGCACCGGGTGATCGTGAGGGTGATCGCGAGCCCGAGGAACTGGCTGGGTTGCCGCTGCGGCGGTACCTGACCCACGTTCCCGAGGGCGGCGACCAGGCCCTGCCCAGGCGGGAGCCGCACGCCAGCCTCGCTCCCGACCTGGCCGCCGGCGACACGGTCCGGCCAGGCTCGCCGGAGTCGCGCCCGACCGCCCGGTCTCCCGAGGCGGTCAGGAGCATGCTGTCGAAGTACCGCTCCGGCCTGGAGCGCGGCCGGGCGGCCGCCGCCCGCGACCTTCCGGACGACCCCGAGGCAGAACCACCGGCCTGAGCCCCTGCTCCCCGGCGGCCGATCGGCTGGGGGGTCGGTCCAACCGCCGGTGTGTCTGTTTTCGTTGCCCGGGTGAGGCCCTCCTGCTATCGTGCCTAACAACTGTTCGTTAGGAGCGTTCGACTTGCAGACCAGGCGGCGCCAGATCGAGGACGTGGCCAGCACCCTGTTCAGCCGCCGCGGCTACGCGGCAACCAGCATGCGCGACATCGCCAAGGCCCTCGATCTGCAGGGCGGCAGCCTCTACGCCCACATCCCCTCCAAGGAGGCGGTGCTGGCGGCCATCGTCGAGGAGGCGGCCGAGGACTTCCACGCCGCCGTCCGGCCGATCGCCGAGCGACAGGGACCGGCCGCCGGCCGGCTGCGCGAGATGGTCGCCGCCCACATCCGGGTGGTCACCGGCGGTCGCGAACGGGCCAAGGTCTTCCTGTTCGAGTGGACCTTCCTCGGCCAGGAGCGACGCGAGGCGGTCGCCCGTTCCCGGCTCGCCTACCAGGGCTACTTCGAGCGGGTGATCGTGCAGGGGGTGGCCACCGGTGAGCTGGAGGCGCCAGACCCCGGGCTCGCCGCCGTGTTCGTCCTCTCGGCCATGAACGCCATGGCCCACTGGTACCGACCGGACGGGCCGCTGAGCCCGGAGGCGCTCGCCGACCACTACGCCGACCTGTTCCTCGCAGGGCTTCACGGAGCGACGACGCACCAGGAGAGGACACGATGAGCGATTCCAGCCGCGTCCAGGCCTTCAACCGGCACGTGGCCTCGGGTGGCAAGGTCGAGGCGACCGACTGGATGCCCGACGACTACCGCCGTGCCGTCGGCCGGTTCGTCGAGATGCATGCCAACTCCGAGCTGATGGGCGTGCTGCCCGAGCGGGAGTGGATCCTGCGAGCGCCGACCCTGAAGCGCAAGCTGGCCCTCTCGGCCAAGGTCCAGGACGAGGTCGGCCACGCCCAGCTGCTGTACCGGGTGGCCGAGGACCTGGGCAAGCCCCGCGAGGCCATGCTGGCCGACCTGCTGGCCGGCAAGACCAAGTTCCACAACGTCTTCCACTACCCGACCCAGAGCTGGGCCGACGTCGGCATCATCGCCTGGCTGGTCGACGCGGCGGCGATCGTGGCCCAGCAGGCGCTGCGCGAGTCCAGCTACGCGCCGTACGGGCGGACGATGAAGAAGATCTGCTGGGAGGAGTCGGTCCACATCCTCCACGGACGGGACGTCGTCCTCACCATGGTCAACGGCACCGCCCGCCAGCGGGCACTGGTCCAGGACGCGCTCGACCGCTGGTGGGGGCCGCTGATGCAGATGCACGGGCCGAGGACCGACCCGGCCAAGGACCGCGACCTGGCCTGGCGGATCAAGAACAAGGACAACGAGACCCTGCGCCAGGAGTTCCTGGCCGTCTACGTGCCCCGCATCCGTGAGATCGGCCTGAAGCTGCCCGACCCGGAGCTGCGCCGAGACCCGGACAGCGGCCGCTGGCGCTACACCGAGCCGGACTGGAAGGAGCTGTACGCCGTGGTCACCGGGCACGGCCCCAGGTCCAGGGAGCGCCTGGAGCTCCGCCGCCTCAACTACGCCGAGACCCAGTGGGTGCGCGACACCGTGATGGCCGCGCCCGTGGCCGCCTGATCATGGCCGGCCAGCCGATGCAGGTCTACGAGGTCTTCCGCCGGGAGCGGGAGGGCGGGCCGATGCAGCACGCGGGCAACCTGCTCGCCCCCGACCCGGAGCTGGCCACCCACTACGCCCGCGAGTTCTACGGCCGGCGCCAGGAGTCGGTGCGGCTGTGGATCGTGCCCAGATCGGCCATCCTCGACCTGGACGACCCCGATCTGCTCCAGCCGCCCTTCGACCGCTCGTTCAAGAAGCCGGTCGGCTACTCCACCGACATCAAGGCCAAGCTGGCCGCCGCCCGGGCGCGGGCCGGCGCGGAGCCCGACGACGCCACCGCCGACGACCCGGTGGTCACCTCCGGCCGCAAGGGAGTCGACCAATGACCACGGGAGATCCGGTGACCACGGGAGAGCCGGGGTCCACCGGAGATCCGATGGCCACGGGAGATCCGGGGGCCACGGCGCCCCGGGCGCCGGAGGCGCTGGGGGGGTCCGGGGGGGCTGAAGGCGCCCCCCCGGTGGATCAGGTCGACCCCCAAACCCAGCCCCAAACCCAGAAGGCCCTGGCGTCGCTGCTCCTGGCCATGGCCGACGACGAGTTCGTGCTCGGGTTCTGGGACTCGGAGTGGAC
>DATHIG010000833.1:0-2115 GCA_035490035.1 Actinomycetes bacterium | reverse complement strand
GCGATGGAGGACGACTTCCAGGTCCTTGCCGACCTGCTGGCCGATCAGGCGCCCAGACCGGCCCCCGAGCCGGCTCCGGTGGCCGAGCCTGCGCGGGGGTCCGAGCCGGCCCCAGTTGCCGAGCCGGCGCCGGGGTCCGAGCCGGTCGTGGCCCCGGCCGACGAACGGGGCGAGTCCGAGCAGCTGGGGCTCTTCTGAGGCCATGGGGCCGCTGCGGCTGTGGTCGGCCGACGAAGCGACCACCAAGGCGATCGGGGCGGCCCTGGCCGGCCTGCTCGACCCGGGCGACGTCGTCGGGCTCACCGGCGACCTCGGAGCCGGCAAGACCCGGCTGGTCCAGGGCGCCGCCGCCGCCCTCGGGGTCGACGGGCCGGTCCTGTCGCCGACCTTCATGCTGGTCCGCGAGTACGACGGCGACCAGGCCGTCCACCACGTCGACGCCTACCGGCTGAGCGGGCCGCTGGAGCTGGAGGACCTCGGCCTGGAGGACGTGCTCTCAGCCGACGCGGTGGTGTTCGTCGAGTGGGCCGACCGGGTCGCCGCCGCCCTGCCCGAGAGCTGGCTGGAGCTGGACCTCCACATCCGCGACGACGACCGCCGCGAGATCGAGGTCAGGCCCCACGGCACCGCCTGGAGCGCAAGGGCCGAGCGGCTGGCCGCCGCCCTCGGCGAGTTCCAGCGCAGCGGCTAGCGCCCGCTCAGCGGCCGCTCCCAGGTCCCGCGAGCAGCCGTTCCCGCAGCCCCTGGTCGCCGGCGGCGTCGATCGCCGTCCAGGCCATCGCCACCGCCCCGTCCACCACGGCCTTGTCGGCGGCTGGGGTGACGCATTTGGCGGTGAACTCGGGCTGGTGGTTGACGGCGGGCAGGGCGTCGATGCCGATCGTCGGGTGGATCGAGGGCATGGCCAGGGACACGTTGCCCATGTCGGTCGATCCGGCCCCCCGCTCGGTCCGCTCGGGGAAGCTGCGCCCGAGGGCCTCGGCGTTGCGCTGGTAGAGCAGGGCCAGGTCGTGGTCGTGGCGCATCTCGGAGTACGGCTCGTGGTCCTCGGAGAGTCCCAGGGCGGCCCCGGTGGCCAGCGCGCCGGCCTCGAAGCAGCGGGCCACCTTGGTCCAGACCTCCTCCAGCTGGTCGAGCGTCTCCGCCCGGACCATCCAGGTGGCCGACGTGTGGGCCGGGATCACGTTGGGGGCGTCGCCGCCCTTGGTGACGATCCCGTGGACCCGGTCGCCCGGCCGCAGGTGCTGGCGGAGCAGGCCGATGGCGGTCTGGGCCACGACCAGCGCGTCGGCGGCGTTGACGCCAAGGAACGGGTAGGCGGAGGCGTGAGCCTCCTTGCCGGTGTAGGTGACCTGGAACTGGTTCACGGCGATGATCGGCATCTCGGCCGCCTCGTAGGGCGACGGGTGGACCATCATGGCCGCGTGGGCGCCGTCGAACGCGCCCCGCTGCAGCAGCAGGATCTTGCCGCCGCCGCCTTCCTCGGCCGGGGTGCCCAGCACGGTCACGCGCAGCCCGACGTCGTCGGCGACCCGGGCGAGGGCGATCCCGGCCCCGGCGGCCATGGCCGCGATCACGTTGTGCCCGCAGGCGTGACCGACGGCCGGCAGGGCGTCGTACTCGGCACACACGACCACGTGCAGCGGCCCCGACCCGGCCCTGGCCGCGAACGCCGTCGGCAGCTCGCCGACCCCCCGCTCGACCTCCATCCCGGCCCCGTCGAGCAGCTCGCACAGCCAGCCGCAGGCCCGCTCCTCCTCGAACCCGAGCTCCGGGTTGGCGTGGATCCGATGGCTGAGCCCCACCAGCTCGTCCCTGGCCTGCTCCACCCGCTCCCGGGCCGCCTCCTTGGCACCAGCCACGATCACGCCTCCTCGCGCTCCCGCGCCGGCCGACTGCCAGACGCCCCCGAACCCTATCGCCGCAACCCCTGGTCCGCCCGTCCCACCCTCTACCGCCGCTCCCTGGGTGCTTGGTTGACTCGGGCACCCTTCTCAGGTCGGCTGCCGGGCCCGGACCAGGGCCTCGATCCCGTCCAGCACCCGCTCCAGCCCGAAGATGAACTCGGCGTCGACCTCGTCCGGCCCGTCCAGGACGCCCGACGCGATCACGGTA
>DATHIG010000832.1:0-4904 GCA_035490035.1 Actinomycetes bacterium | reverse complement strand
GAGGTCTACGCCGACCTGCGCGACCTGCTCGGCGAGCTGCCCGACCGGGACGGGGTGCGGGTCCTGGTGCTGACCGGCAGCGGGCGCGGCTTCTGCTCGGGCGGCGACGTCCGCGACATCATCGGCGGCCTGCAGGCCATGGGCCCGCGCCAGCTGCTCGACTTCACCCGCATGACCGGCGCCGTCGTCCAGCGGCTGCGGGAGCTGCCCCTGCCGGTGATCGCCGCGGTCAACGGGGTCGCGGCCGGCGCCGGGGCGGTGATCGCCCTGGCCGCCGATCTCAGGCTGCTGGCCCGGTCGGCCTCCCTGGCCTTCCTGTTCACCCAGGTTGGGCTGTCGGGGGCGGACATGGGCTGCGCCTACCTGCTGCCCCGGCTGGTCGGCCTGGGTCGGGCGACCGAGCTGCTGCTGCTCGGGGACCGGGTCGGCGCCGACCAGGCGGCCGCGCTCGGGCTGGCCAGCCGGGTGGTCGACGACCAGGAGCTGCCCGGGGCGACGGCCGAGCTGGCCGGCCGGCTGGCCGCCGGCCCGGCCCTCGCCTACGCCGCCACCAAGGTGCTGCTCAGCCGCGAGCTGGACCTTCCCCTGGCCGGGGCGCTGGAGCTGGAGGCGGTCACCCAGGCGCTGCTGCTGAAGTCCGAGGACCACCGCGAGTTCTACGCCGCCTTCACCGAAGGCCGCGCCCCCAGCTGGAGCGGACGCTGATGCGGCCGGGAGCGGCGGATCGGAGCGAGGGGCGCCAGCCGAGCCCGCACCGGATCGTGAACCCCGAGGGGCTGGCCCCGCCGGTCGGGTTCGCCCACGCGGTGGTGGCTGCCCCCGGCCGCACCGTCTACCTCGGCGGGCAGGCCGCTCAGGGGCCGGACGGCCGGATCACCGGGACGACCCTGGCCGGGCAGTTCGACGTCGCCGCCGGCAACCTGGTCGCCGTCCTGGCCGCGGCCGGCGGGGCACCCGAGCATCTGGTGTCGCTGCAGGTGTACACCACCGACGCCGCCGCCTACCGGGCCGTCCTGTCCGAGCTGGGGGCCGTCTATCGGCGCCACCTGGGACGCCACTACGTGGCAACGGCCCTGTTCGAGGTCGCCGGCCTGTTCGACCCGGCGGCCAAGGTCGAGCTGGTCGGGATCGCGGTGGTGCCGGACCGGCACGGAAGGGAGCAGCCATGACCCCCCCGAACCCTCTGGACTTCCTCGACCTCGACCGGCTGTTGTCGGAGGAGGAACGGCTGATCCGCGACACCACCCGCAGCTTCGTCACCGACCGGGTCCTGCCCGAGGTTGCCGGCTGGTTCGAACGCGCCGAGCTCCCCCGCGAGCTGGCCAAGGAGCTCGGCGACCTCGGTCTGCTCGGCATGCACCTGGACGGCTACGGCTGCGCCGGCACCAACGCGGTCAGCTACGGGCTGGCCTGCCTGGAGCTGGAGGCCGGCGACTCCGGCGCCCGCAGCTTCGTCTCGGTCCAGGGATCGCTGGCCATGTACCCCATCTGGAAGTTCGGCTCCGAGGAGCAGAAGCGGCGCTGGCTGCCGCCGATGGCCGCCGGCGAGGTGATCGGCTGCTTCGGCCTGACCGAGCCCGACTTCGGCTCCAACCCGGCCGGCATGCGCACCAGCGCCCGCCGCGACGGCGACGACTGGGTGCTCAACGGCACCAAGATGTGGATCACCAACGGCGGCATCGCCGACCTGGCGGTTGTCTGGGCCCGCACCGACGACGGCGTGCGCGGCTTCCTGGTCCCCACCGCCACCCCCGGCTTCTCCACCCGCGACATCGGGCGCAAGCTCAGCCTGCGCGCCTCGATCACCTCCGAGCTGGTGCTGGAGGACTGCCGCCTGCCCGGCGACGCCGTGCTGCCGGAGGTCCGCGGCATGCGCGGCCCCCTTTCGTGCCTGAACGAGGCCCGCTACGGGATCGTCTGGGGGTCCATGGGGGCGGCCAGGGCCTGCTTCCAGAGCGCGGTCGAGTACGCCACCACCCGGGTCCAGTTCGACCGTCCCATCGGCGGGTTCCAGCTCACCCAGCAGAAGCTGGCCGACATGCTGGTCGAGCTGTCCAAGGGGACGCTGTTGGCCCTGCACCTTGGCCGCATGAAGGACCAAGGCCGGCTCGTCCCCGAACAGGTCAGCCTGGGCAAGCTCAACAACGTCAGGGAGGCCCTGCAGATCGCCCGCACGGCCAGGACCATCCTTGGCGCCAACGGCGTGACCCTCGAGTACCCGGTGATCCGCCACGCCAACAACCTCGAGTCGGTCCTCACCTACGAGGGCACCAGCGAGGTCCACAGCCTGATCCTCGGCCAGGCCATCACCGGCCTGGCCGCCTTTACCTAGGGTCGGCGGTGGTGGACCGCCCGGCCGGTCGCCTGGAAGGCGGGGGCGGGGTGTGGCCGCCGCTCGACCGCGACACCCAGGCGTCGGCGTCGGTGGTCAGCTCGCGGACGCTCGGCGGCAGCGTCCCGGCGACCAGGTCGGCCAGGGTGACCCGCTCCAGCACGCTGCGCAGGCTGACCCGGACCGCGATCCAGACCTCGACCAGGTGGCTGGCGCTGCCCGAGTACTCGACCAGCTCGGGCCTGGCCCCGCGGACGTTGGCCAGTGGCCCGTCGACCGCCCGGATGATGTCGGCCAGGGTGACCTGGTCGGCCGGCTCGGCCAGCCAGTAGCCGCCCTCGGCGCCGCGCTGGCTCTGCACGTAGCCGGCGTGGCGCAGGTCGGACAGGATGTTCTCCAGGAACTTGAGCGGGATGTGCTGGGCCTCGGCGATCCGGTCGCCCTTGATCGGGCCGCGGCCGGCCGCGGCCAGCTCGGCCGCCGCCCGGACGGCGTAGTCCGCCTTGGCTGAGACGTGCATGGCGGCATTCTCGCCCAAGCGCGGGCGGGAGGGAACGACCGGGCGAAGGATCCCGCTCATCCAGTCGACGTAGCCGAGTTCCGATACTTGACGGAGCAGCCTCGGCCAGGCACCGTGACATTCTCCATCAATCAAGTAGGGAAACTGGAAATGATTGGAGAAGCCATGAAGGTTCGGGCCAGGTTCGCCGCCGCGCTGCTGGTGGCGGGTGCGCTGCTGGCCGCCGGGTGCGGCGGGTCGGGCGGCTCGGGTGGGGGCGACAAGCTGACGCTGGTCGCCTACTCCACGCCCCGCGAGGCCTACGAGCAGCTGATCCCCGGGTTCCAGAAGACCGATGCCGGCAACGGCGTCAAGTTCTCCCAGTCCTACGGCTCCTCGGGTGACCAGAGCCGGGCCATCCAGAACGGCCTGGCCGCCGACGTGGTCACCCTGGCCCTTGAGCCCGACATGGCCAAGCTGGTCGACGCCGGGCTGGTCGCCAAGGAGTGGAGCGCCGACGACCACAAGGGCATGGTCACCAACTCGGTGGTGGTGTTCGTCACCCGCAAGGGCAACCCCAAGAACATCCGGTCCTGGGACGACCTGGTCAAGCCGGGCGTCGAGGTCATCACCCCCAACCCGTTCACCTCGGGCGGGGCCCGCTGGAACATCATGGCCGGCTACGGCGCCCAGCTGGAGCAGGGCAAGTCGCACGAGCAGGCGGTTGCCTACCTCGAGCAGCTGTTCCGCAACGTCCCGGTGCAGGACAAGTCGGCCCGTGAGGCGCTGCAGACCTTCATCGGCGGCAAGGGCGACGTGATGCTGGCCTACGAGAACGAGGCCATCACCGCCCAGCAGAAGGAGCAGCCGGTCGACTACACGGTGCCCGACAGCACCATCCTGATCGAGAACCCGATCGCGGTCGTCAGCAAGTCAAGGAACGCGACCGCGGCCAAGGCGTTCGTCGACTACCTGCGCACGGCCGACGCCCAGCAGATCTTCGCCGACAAGGGCTACCGCCCGGTGAACCAGCAGGTCGCGGCCACCGCCGAATTCCCCAAGCCGTCCGGGATGTTCACCATCGAGGACTTGGGTGGTTGGCCGGACGTGACGAAGAAGTTCTTCGACAAGGAAGCGGGCATCGTGGCCGACATCGAGCGCAAGGTGGGCGTGTCGATTGGCAGCTAGTGCCGTCAGCCGACGGCGGGTCGGGCTCGGGGTACGGGGTGGCGACGCGCTGCTGCGCGGGACCGTCACCCTGTACCTCAGCCTGATCGTCGTCCTGCCGCTGACGGCGGTGGTCTGGCGGTCCAGCCAGGATGGCTGGGCCGCCTTCTGGCGGGCCGCGACCCAACCCCAGGCCGTGGCCGCGCTGCGCCTGACCTTCACCGTGGCCCTGGTGGTCGCCGCGGTGAACGTGGTCATGGGCACGGTGATCGCCTGGGTGCTGGTCCGCGACGAGTTCCCGGGCAAGCGGGTGGTCAACTCCCTGATCGACCTGCCCTTCGCGCTGCCGACGATCGTGGCCGGCATCACCCTGCTGGCCCTGTACGGCAACTCCAGCCCGGTCGGCATCAACATCGGCTACACCCGACCGGGGGTCGTGCTCGCCCTGGCCTTCGTCACCCTGCCGTTCGTGGTCCGGTCGGTCCAGCCGGTGCTGATGACCATGGAGCCGGACATGGAGGAGGCGGCCCGCTGCCTGGGCGCCGGGCCCGTGACCAGCTTCCGGCGGATCGTGCTGCCCACCATCGCCCCGGCCCTGCTGGCCGGTGCCGCCCTGGCCTTCGCCCGGGCGGTCGGCGAGTTCGGCTCGGTGGTGATCCTGTCCGGCAACATCCCCTACCGGACCGAGGTCGCATCGGTGCACGTGTTCTCGCTGGTCGAGAACGACGACACCGGCAGCGCCGCGGCCGTGTCGGTGGTGCTGCTGGCCGCGTCGGTGCTGGTGCTGGCCGCCCTCAACCTGATCCAGCGTCGGAGGACCCGCCATGCGGACTAGGTTCACCGGGGGACCCCCCCGGCGGTCCCCCGGACCCCCCCGGCTGGGCAGATATCCGCTGCGGGTGCTCG
>DATHIG010000831.1:0-2468 GCA_035490035.1 Actinomycetes bacterium | reverse complement strand
GGCGGGTACGAAGCGGGGCAGCCGGGTCGCTGCCGTCCAGCGGGAACCTCACCACGCCCGAGGTCGAGCCGTCCCCGCGATTTCCAGCCAGCGGGTACCGACGATGGGCGCTGGCGGTGAAGACAGGCCACCCAACCACGGGCGACCATGCGGAGCGGGCAATGGGATGACCGGAGGAGGCGGGTAGGCTTGGTCCAGGAGGTGAAGGTGGATCGCGAGCGAGCGGCGGGCGTGCTCGCCTCGCCGGCGGTCGAGGTGCGCGACCTGGTCAAGCGCTACCCCAAAGGCAAGGTGAACGCCGTCGACGGCGTCTCGTTCACGGTCTCCCCGGGCGAGGTGTTCGGCCTGCTCGGGCCGAACGGGGCCGGCAAGACGACCACGGTCGGCATCCTGACGACCAGGGTGCGGCGCAGCGGCGGGACGGCCTGTGTCGCCGGGGTCGACGTCGGCGCCGACCCGGTGCGAGCCCGCCGCCTGGTCGGGGTCGTGCCCCAGCGCAACAACCTCGACCGATCCCTGTCGATCCGCCAGAACCTGCTCTTCCATGCCGCCTACCATGGCGTCCCGGCGGCCGAGCGGGCCCGCCGGGCCGACGCCCTGCTGGCCGAGTTCGGGCTGGCCGACCGGGCCGGCGAGAAGCCCGACATGTTCTCGGGCGGCCAGGCCCAGCGGGTCATGGTGGCACGGACGCTGATGCACGCCCCCCGGGTGCTGTTCCTGGACGAGCCGACCACCGGCCTTGACCCGGCCGCCCGGCTGTTCGTCTGGGACCGGGTCCGCGACCTGCAGGCCCAAGGGGTGACGGTGGTGCTGACCACCCACGACATGGACGAAGCGGCCGAGCTGGCCGACCGGGTGGGGATCATGGACCACGGCAGGCTGCTCGCCCTTGACACCCCCGACGCGCTGACCCGTGGGCTGCCCGGCCGCACCACCCTCGAGGTGGCGATGGCCCTGTCGGAGGCCACGCCGCCCGAGGACCTGCTGGCCGCGCTGGCCGCCCTCGACGGGGTCGAGCGGGTTGAGCAGGTGGCGGCTGCCCAGTCCGCGCCGCCACTCCCGACGGGCTCGGGCGGCGGCTGGCCCGGTAGGACCGGTCCGCCCGCGGGCGGCCCGGACGGCGACGGCGGCCCGGACGGCGACGGCCGGCCCCGGGAGCTGCGGGCCCGGCTGTACGTCTCTGGCGACGCGCCGCTGACGGTCGCGCCCGTGGCCACGCTGCTGGCCGAGCGGCGGGCCGAGCTCACCGACGTGACCATCGGCACCCCCAGCCTGGAGGACGTCTTCATCAACCTGACCGGGAGGGCGCTGCGGTGAGCGCGACGATCACTCCGCCAACCTCCGCCGAGCCGGCCGCGGCCAGCCAGGCCAAGGCGTTCCTGGCGGTGCTGCGGCGCGACGTCTACGTGACCTGGCGCGAGCTGCCGGTGTTCCTCGCCCAGGTCATCCTGCAGCCGCTGTTCCTGCTGTTCGTGTTCGGCAGGGTGCTGACCGACCTCGGCTTCGCTCGCCCCGACTACACCGAGATCCTGTTCCCCGGCATCGTCGCCATGACCGCCGTGCTCACCGCCCTGCAGAGCACCGCCTTCCCGCTGGTGATCGACTTCAGCTTCACCAAGGAGATCGAGGATCGGCTGCTGGCCCCCCTGCCGGTCGGCATGGTGGCGGTGGAGAAGATCGTGTTCGCCGCCTCGCGCGCCCTGCTGGCCGCCGCGGTGATGTTCCCGGTCGGCATCCTGGTGCTCGGCTCGATCCCGTGGCGGGCCAGCGGCGTGCCCCTGATGGCCGTCGTCCTGGTGCTCGGCTCGCTGGTCGGGGCGGCGCTGGGCCTGATCCTCGGCACGGCCGTGCCGGTGAACCGGATCAACGTCATGTTCGCCCTGATCCTCACCCCGCTGCTGTTCACCGGGGCCAGCCAGTACCCGTGGGCGTCGCTGGGCCAGCTGCCCTGGTTCCAGGTGATCACCGCCGGCAACCCCCTCACCTACGTCAGCGAGGGGATGCGGGCGGCACTGGAGCCCGCAGTGCCCCACATGCGCCCGTGGATCTCGGTGCTGGTCCTGTCCGTGACCCTGGTGGTGTTCACGGCCGTGGGCATCCGCCTCTTCCTCCGCCGCGCGGTCGACTGACGCCGGATGCCAACGACGAGGGTTGCCACGCTGAAGGTCCCGGGCGCCAGCCTGCACCACGAGGTCCAAGGGTCGGGTCCCGTCCTGCTGATCATCCCCGGGATGCCGGCCGACGCCGGTTTCTACTCCGTCGTCGCCCAACGGCTCGCCGACGCCTACAGGGTGGTGACCTACGACCCGCGAGGCATCTCGCGCAGCCGCCTCGACGGCCTGCCCGAGGACCAGCGGGTGGAGGTCCACGCCGACGACGCCCACCGGATCCGGAGGTGACGGCGGCGCTGGCCCGCATGGGGGAGAACATGGACTTCTGGCTCGCCCACGTGATACGGCCGTCGTTCC
>DATHIG010000830.1:0-10968 GCA_035490035.1 Actinomycetes bacterium | reverse complement strand
CGACCGATCGTGGCTGGGAGGACGAGGAGCAGCTCGTCCAGTATCTGGCGGAGTTCGGGCTCGGCCGCAACGAGGCCCGGATGTACCTGGCCGCCCTTGGCCGGCCGCCGCTCCGGGTGGCCGAGCTGGCCGAGCTGGCCGACGTCAACCGGCCCAAGGCCTACGACGCGCTGCGCCAGCTTGTCGACAAGGGGCTGTTCGCCGAGACCGGTCAGGAACCGGGCCAGGTGGCCAGGTTCAAGGCCGCCGAGCCCACGCTGGTCGTCCAGCGACTGCGCCACCAGAGCGCGCTGGAGCAGGCCGACCGGGTAGAGGACACCTCGCTGCTGGTCGCCGACCTGTTCGCCCGCTACTACGACGCCCCCCAGGGCGAGGACCCGTTCGAGTACGTCGAGCTGATCCGCAACTCCGAAGCCGCCTGGGCCCGCCGCGACGCGATCACCGCCGGCGCCGAGAAGGAGGTCGTCCAGGCCCGCCGGATGACCCCGCCAGGGACCAGGCCGCGAGCCGGCGATGAGGTCGGCGCCCGAGAGGGCGTCATCTACCGGGCCATCTACGAGTCGGAGTTCCTGGACTACCCGCAGTTCCGGGCCCGGCTGGCCGAGCGCGAACGGCGGGGCGTGCAGATCCGCTTCGTCCCCCGGGTGCCGGTCGGCATGACCGCCGTCGACCGGCGAAAATGCCTGCTCAGCCTCAACCCGACCGGGTTGGTCAACGGGCAGGGGAGCTGGGTCGTGCTCGAGCAGCCGGCCCTCGCCGACCTGCTCACCGACGCCTTCGACCTGCTCTGGGACGACGCCGGGCCCGCCGCTCCGTAGACCCCGCACCGCCTGGTACATTCTCCGCAAGCGCGCCCTTGACTTCCCTGACGACCGTTCCCTAGTGTTTCGACTCGCTCCTGTTGTCCCCTATGGGAAGGACAGATCGCTGACCCAGTCCGGCGACTCGGATCTGATCGATCGCCTCGTCCGCCACGGCCTCGGCCAGGGGGAGGCCCGCTGCTATCTCGGCATGCTGGCCCAGCGGGCGTTCAAGGTCAGCGAGGTCGCCACCGAGGCCGGTCTGCCGCGGTCACGGGCCTACGAGCTGATCCGGTCGCTGGTCCGCTTCGGGCTCTGCACCGAGGTGGCCGGGAGCGGGGTCGCCCGCTTCCGGGCCGTCCCCCCCAACGAGGCCATCGGCCGCCTCGAGGCCTCCCTGGCCGACCAGGCGCGCCGTCGCGACCTCGCCCTCAACGGCCTGCTGCAGGCGCTCAACGCCCGCGGCGGCCCCTCGCCGGGCGCCGGCGAGGAGCCGCTCGACATGCTGCGCCGCCGCGACCAGCTCCTGACCGCGATGACCAAGGAGGTCTGCCAGGCCACCGACGAGGTGCTGACGATCGTCAACACCTCCTGGGAGCCGGTCGACTGCTCCGGGATGCGCGACCGCCTGGCCGCCGGGGTCCGCTTCCGCACCATCTTCGACCGCGAGTCCCTCGACCACGACGGCCACAGGGCCTGGGTGGCCGCCTTCGCCGGTGACCCCGGCTTCGAGACCAGGGTCGTCGACCGTGTCGAGACCCTGTTCCTGCTGGTCGATCGGCGGGTCGTGTTCCTCAACCTGGTCGTCCCAGGGGCGGATTCGCCTGGCGACCACTCCGAGTCCCTGCTGATGCGCCACGCCGGGCTCGGTCAGACCCTCCACGACGCCTTCGAGCGCACCTGGCGGCACGGCGTCCCTTTTGAGCAAGCCCTCGCGGCGGACCGCGCACCCGCGCTCGTGGGCGCAACGACCAACGCGCGCGGCCCGGCACCGCCCGGGTGGGCAGGGTCGCGCGCCAGCAACGGCCGCTCGGACGACCACGGCTGAGCCGGCCCAACCGGTTGGACGGCGGGGGAACAGCCTTGGCCCCCCCGGGCTCACTACCCCGCCGTTCGACCACACGGGTGATCGCCATACCACCTTGCGCCGGGGGCCAATTGCTGTTGTCCTCGGTTCATTCGGGGGGAAGAACTCCACACTGGTGATCGCCATAGGCCCTTGCGCGGGGGCCGCCTGCTGTTGTCCTCGGTTCATTCGGGGGGGAGTCCTCCCCCCCGAACCCCCCCAAGATCTCGGCCGGGCTTGCATCCCCGGCTCGGGAGCCGATTCGCCGTCCTGGGGAGAGGTGGTGCGGTGCTGTTGTCCCCTTTCTTGGGGGAATCCCCATGGTCTCGGGCGGCTAGCATCCCCGGGTGAGGGGCCGGTTCGCCGTGCTTTGAGAGGTGGTGCCGTGCGGGTTGTGGGTGGGCGTCTGGGGGGACGGAGGCTGCGGGCGGTTCCTGGGCGGGACACGCGGCCGACCAGTGACCGGGTCCGGGAGTCGCTGTTCGGGATCCTCGGCGAGCGGGTCGAGGGGGCGCGGGTGCTCGACCTGTTCGCGGGCACCGGGGCGCTGGCCATCGAGGCGCTTTCGCGGGGCGCCACCGGGGCGGTGCTGGTCGAGCAGGCCGCACCGGCGGTGGACGTCATCAGGGCCAACCTCGACGCCCTCGACCTGACCGGCGCCGCCAAGGTGCGGCGCACCCGCGCCGAGACCTACCTGCGCACCCAGCGGGACGGACCCTTCGACCTGGTCCTGCTCGACCCGCCCTACGCGGTCCCGGTCGGCCTGGTCGCCGGCCTGCTCGGCCGCCTGGCCCGCACCGCCCTGGCCCCGGGCGCCGTCGTGGTGGTCGAGGCCGCCGCCAGGGCCGAGGCCCCGCCCTGGCCGCCCGGGCTCGTCCCCGACCCGCCCCGCCGCTACGGTGACACCACCCTGCACCTCGCCGTCTCCGCCGACGAGGACTGACCAGGAGCAGGTACCCTTTGGCCCAGTCGACCCCAGCCAGGAGGCCCGACCCCGTGCGGACCGCTTGCTGTCCAGGCACCTACGACCCGGTGACCAACGGCCACCTCGACATCGTGGCCCGCGCCACCACCTGCTTCGACCGGGTCATCGTCGCCGTGCTCATCAACCCGGCCAAGCAGCCGCTGTTCACCCTGGAGGAGCGCGTCGCCATGCTGAAGGAGGCCACCGTCGGGATGGCCTCGGTCGAGATCGACGCCTTCTCCGGCCTGCTGGTGGACTACGCCAGGCGGCGCAGCGTCACCGCCATCGTCAAGGGCCTGCGGGCCGTCTCCGACTTCGACTACGAGCTGCAGATGGCGCAGATGAACTACCGGCTGGCCGGCGTCGACACCATGTTCATGACCACCAACCCGACCTGGTCCTACCTCAGCTCCAGCCTGGTGAAGGACGTGGCCAGGCACGGCGGCGACGTCAGCGGCCTGGTGCCCGACTTCGTGCTGGCCAGACTGCGCGAGCGCTCCCAGCAGCCACCCGCCTAGGCCCTCCGCGTTCTGGTATCCTGATGCGCTGCGTCGCTTCCCAGCGGCAGCTTTCGTGTGCCCTGTCGCCCACCGTCGCGACACCTCTCGGGATCGTCATCTTCATGAGCAAGCACGTCACAGCACCGGCACTCGCGGTCGACGTCCGCGAGCTGCTCCAGAAGCCAGGAGCCCACAAGCACGTGGTCCTGCGCGCCTCCCTTGACGACCTGGCAACCCCGGTCGCCTCGGTCCCGCCTGCCCGGCCGGTCACCGTCGACGCCGAGATCGAGAGTGTCGTCGAGGGACTGCTGGTCACCGGCAGGGTCACCGCGACCGCGGTGGTCAGTTGCGTTCGCTGCCTGCGTGACCTCGACTTCGACCTGGAGGTCGAGGTCCGCGAGCTGTTCGCCCGCCAGCTGCGCGACGACGAAGACCAGGGCTACGCCGTGTTGCCCGACGACCGCCTCCCGCTCGACACCATGGCCAGGGACGCGGTCGTGCTCGGGTTCCCCGCCTTCCCGCTGTGCCGGCCCGACTGCGCCGGGCTCTGCCCGGTCTGCGGCGCCGACCGCAACTCGGCTGATTGCGGACATGGCGGACCTGAGATCATCGACCCCCGCTGGGCCGGCCTGGCCGACCTGCGCGCCGGCATCGAGCCGGAGGGCTCCGGGGACCCCCAGCGCGGTGCCCCGATCAACCAGCCGGAGGGCTCCGGGGACCCCAAGCGCGGTGCCCCGATAGACAAGGAGGAAGACGATGCCAGTCCCCAAGCGTAAGACCCCACGGGCCAAGACCCGGCACCGCCGGTCCCACTGGAAGTCGGTGGCCCCGACCTATGCGTCCTGCCCCCAGTGCCGGCAGGCCAAGCTGCCGCACACCGTCTGCCAGAACTGCGGGTACTACGGCGGGCGTCAGGTCATTGAGGTCGACTAAGCGCCAACCGATCGAGAAGGCCCTCGGCATCCGCTTCGGCGGCGAGGAGCTGTACGTCTGGGCCTTCACCCACCGGTCGTTCGCCTATGAGAACGGCGGCCTGCCGACCAACGAGCGCCTGGAGTTCCTCGGCGACGCCGTCCTCGGCCTGGTGGTCACCGACATCATCTACCGGGCCTTCCCCGACCTGCCCGAGGGCCAGCTGGCCAAGCTGCGGGCGGCGACGGTGAACATGAACCTGCTCGCGGAGGTGGCCCGCGAGCTCGGCGTCGGCGACGCCGTCCGCCTTGGCCGCGGCGAGGAGCTGTCCGGTGGCCGCGACAAGTCCTCGATCCTGGCCGACACCCTCGAGGCCGTGCTCGGCGCCATCTATCTCGACAAGGGCCTCGCCCGGGCGGCCGCCCTGGTGCGGCGGCTGTTCGAGCCCCGGGTGATGGAGGCGGCCGGCCGCGGCGCCGCCCTCGACTACAAGACCTCCCTGCAGGAGCTGGCCGCGTCCAGCCTGGGCGGCATGCCCTCCTACGCGATCGAGGAGGAGGGGCCCGACCACGCCAAGCGCTTCACGGCCACCGTCTCGGTGGCCGGGACCGCCTACGGCAGCGGCAAGGGCCGCTCCAAGAAGGAGGCCGAGCAGCAGGCGGCCAGGCAGGCGTTCGAGTCGCTGGCCACCTCGCGCATGGTCAGCGGCACCGGCGACACCGGCCAGAGCGGCGCCGTCCCGGCCGACCGCCCCACCGCCGACTAGCGTGCCCGAGCTTCCCGAGCTCGACGTCCTGGCCGAGAACCTGGCGGCACGGCTGGGCGGCGCCAGGGTGGCGGCGGTGCAGGTGGTCTCGGTGGCCGCCCTGAAGACCTTCGACCCGCCGATCGACGCCCTGCTCGGCCTGGCCGTGAGCGGGGCAGGGCGCCGGGCCAAGTACCTCTGGCTTGAGCTCGGCCAGCTGCGCCTGGTCATGCACCTGTCGCTGGGCGGCCGCCTGGTCCTCGGGCCCAAGCCGGCTTCGCGCAAGATCGCCGTGCTCACCCTGGACCTCGACGACGGCCGGGTGCTCTCGATGACCGAGGGAGGCACCCAGCGCCGGGCGGCGGTCTGGCTGGTCGACGACGTCGAGAAGGTCCCGTCCCTGGCCGGCCTTGGCCCGGAGCCGCTCGACCCCGACTTCACCGTCGAGCGCCTGGCCGCCATCCTGGCCGAGGGCGGCCACACCTTGAAGGGCATGCTCACCGACCAGCGGGCGATGGCCGGGGTCGGCAACGCCTGGAGCGACGACGTCCTGCACCGGGCCAGGATGTCCCCCTTCGCCCGCCCCGAGCGCCTCGACCCGTCCGAGGTCGAGCGCCTCCACACCGCCCTGATCGGCGTCCTCACCGAAGCCCGCGCCACCCTCGCCCAGCAGGTCGGCGGTGAGGTGGTCATCCCCAAGGCCTCCGAGCGCCTGTTCGCCGTCCACGGCCGCGCCGGCGCCGCCTGCTTCGTCTGCGGCGACACCATCCACTCGGTCTGGATGGGCGACCGCGAGACCTCCTACTGCCCAACCTGCCAGACCGGCGGCCGCACCCTGGCGGACCGGCGCAGGTCGCGGTTCCTCCGCTAGCACGTCGGTCAGGTAGCCGCCGTCACTTCACATGCGCACGAGGCGAGTGGGTGGCTAAACTGCGGCGTTCGGCCCGGGGGGAGCTCGGGCGAGGCGTCCGCCGGAGGAAGCCCGTGCCCGAGCTGCCGGAGGTCGAGACCCTCCGCCACGATCTGGACAAGGAGGTCGGCGGCAGGAAGGTCAAGGCTGTCGAGGTGCGGGTGGCCCGGGTGGTGCGCCGCCACCGCAACCGCAAGGAGTTCGCCCAGCGGCTCGTCGGCCGCAAGCTCGACACCACCGCCCGCGTCGGCAACCTGCTGCTGCTGGGCCTGGACGGGGCGCCGGAGACGGCCGCCCTGGTGGTCGACCTCGGTCCCACCGGCCGGCTGCTCAAGCAGCGCAGCTCGGCCCCGGTGGACAGGCAGACCGATGCGGTCATCACCTTCACCGTCGGCGGCGACCTCCGTGCGCTCGAGCTCGGTGACCACGGTGAGCTGTTCCTGGCCGGACGGGTCGAGCTCGACGAGCTGGACGAGCGCTGGCGCGGGGTGATCGACCCGCTGGCCGATGCGGTTGCCTGGCAGGCGCTGGGGGCCAGGTTGGGGTCCAGGCAGGAGCGGCTGCGGGCCCTGCTCACCGACCCGTCCTTCGTGGCCGGCATCGGGCCGGTCTACGCCGACGAGATCCTGTGGGCCGGCGGGCTGCGCTGGGACCGCGACTCGGACGGCCTCTCGGCCCAGGAGGTCCGCCGGCTCCACCGGGCGATCCAGGAGGTCGTGCAGGACGCCGTGCGGCTGCGTGGCGTCTCGGTCGGGGAGACGCCCTGGCTGGACCTGCAGGGCAACAAGGGGGAGTTCGAGCCCCAGCTCAGCGTCTACCAGCGGGAGGGCCAGCCGTGCCGGCGCTGCCGCACGCCGCTGGTCCACGAGCGCATCAAACGCGGGGAAACCACGTACTATTGCCCCAAATGTCAGAGCTGAAGTCCCGCGCTCCCGTCCTCGCCGCGGTGCTCGCCATGGTCCTCGTGCTATCCGGCTGCGGCGGGACCGGGTCGGCCCAGCCGGCCGCGCCGGCCGCGCCCGAGGCCCCTGCCGGATCTGCCGCCCCGGCGACCAGGTCGGGCCCCGAGCCGGGCCCGGTCCGCCTCGGCGGCGCACCGGCCTACGTGGCGCTGGCCGCCAAGGACGTGACCGTCCGGTCCCAACCACGCGGTGGCCGGGTGGTGGCGCTGTTCCCGGCCAAGCTGCCGTGGGGGAGCCCGACGCCGTTCCTGATCAGCGAGGCCCAGCGCACCGAGGGCGGGGACACCTGGCTCAAGGTCCTGCTCCCGCGGCGGCCGAACGGCTCCAGCGGCTGGGTCCGCAGCGACCAGGTCAGCATCAGCCCGGTCACCCAGACGGTCGAGATCGACCTGTCGTCCCGCACCGCCACCCTGCTGCGCAACCACCGCAGGGTGCGCAGCTGGCGGGTCGCGGTCGGCGCCGCGGGGACGCCCACCCCGACCGGTCGGTTCTTCGTCACCGTGAAGCTCAGGCCCCCGCAGATCTCGACCACCTACGGCGCCTGGGCCCTCGGGCTCTCCGGCTATTCCGAGGTGCACCAGACGTTCGGCACCGGCGACGGCCAGATCGCCCTCCACGGCACCTACAACCCCTGGTCGATCGGTCGGCCGGTGTCCAACGGCTGTGTCCGCATGGACAACCGGATGATCACCCTGCTGGCCGACACGCTCTCGCTCGGCACGCCGGTCACCATCAAGGCATGACCTCGCTCCGGTTGAAGGCCGTGGTCAGGGGCGAGGTCCAGGGCGTCGGGTTCCGCTGGGCCGTGCAGCGCCAGGCCAGCCGGCTCGGGCTCACCGGCTACGCCGAGAACCTGCCCGACGGCTCGGTCCGGGTCGAGGCTGAGGGTGACCCGGACCGCCTCGACCTGCTGGAGGCCTTCCTGCACCAGGGCCCCAACTGGGCCGAGGTCGAATCGCTCGACAGCCAGCGGGTCCCCGCCACCGGCGAGTTCCGCGACTTCGGCACCAGATAGCGCCGGACGGTCTGACCCTTGGGTCCTGGGACCCCGCGGGGCGCCCCGGTGCGTTGGGTTCCCCGCGAGGGTGCGCCCTGGAGAGACGGGGCTTTCGTCTCGATGGGCTTGCTTGGCGCCTCCATACGAACGTGTTATAGTCCGCTTGTGAAATCAGCTCTCTGGGACCGCCCTGACGCGGTGGCTGCTCAGCCCGGCTGCATCGGGCAGGGTGGCGCACACGTTTTGGGCCTTCCTCTCCCGGGGAACAAACAGTAAGTGAGTCGTCGGCCGTTCCGCGCGGCGCTGGACGACCCTTGTGGCCTGCCAGCCGGCGGACAGATCGCAGCGGCAACCCCGAAGCCGCTGCATGGGAGGAGCCTCCCGGATGTCGAAGGCGCTCATGGGCTATGTTGGTCAGCCGCCCGCCTACATGATCTTGCGGGAACTGAATGCCCTCAAAGCGCGTGTCGCCGAGCTCGAGCGACACCTCGCGGTTGCGGAGCAGGAGCTCGCCCTTCGCGAGGTCGAGGACTACCGCACCTCGACCACCAAGGAAGCGGCCCTGGCCTAGCCAGGGTTTCGTCAACTTCGGGGCCTCCGTGAGGAGGCCCCGAGCCTTTGTCCCGACATCCCCGGGATCGTCGGAGGCCCGTGCTAGCATGCCTTGCGCCTGAGGCAACGAGGGGGAGCGGGCCAGCCGCGTGTTCCTGAAGTCGCTGACCCTGCGCGGGTTCAAGTCGTTCGCCGAGAAGACCACCCTGGACTTCGAGCCGGGGATCACGGTCATCGTCGGCCCCAACGGCTCCGGCAAATCCAACGTGGTCGACGCGATCGCCTGGGTGCTCGGCGAGCAGGGGCCCAAGTCGCTGCGCGGTGGCAAGATGGAAGACGTCATCTTCGCCGGCACCGGCAGCCGCGGCGCCCTCGGCCGGGCCGAGGCCGCCCTCACCATCGACAACTCCTCGGGGTTGCTGCCGATCGAGTACAGCGAGGTGACCGTCACCCGGCTGCTGTACCGCTCCGGAGAGAGCGAGTACGCCCTGAACGGCACCGCCTGCCGGCTGCTCGACATCCAGGAGCTGCTCTCCGACACCGGCGTCGGCCGCGAGCTGCACACCGTCCTCGGCCAGAACCGCCTCGAAGATGTCCTCCAGGGCCGGCCCGAGGACCGCCGGGCCGCGATCGAGGAGGCGGCCGGCGTCTACAAGCACCGCCGCCGCAAGGAGAAGGCGCTGCGCAAGCTGGCCGGCATGGAGCAGCACCTGGTCAGGCTGTCCGACCTGGTCGGCGAGCTGCGCCGCCAGCTCAAGCCGCTGCAGCAGCAGGCCGAGACGGCCGCCAAGGCGGCCGAGGTCGCCGCCGAGCTGCGCGAGGTCCGGCTGACCCTGCGGGCACGGGAGCTGGCCGGGGTCCGCGAGCGTTCGGCGTCCCTGGACGCCGAGGAGGCGGCCTTCGCCACCCGCCTGGCCGAGCTGGAGCAGCGCCACGATGCGCAGGAGGGTGAGGAGGGCCGGATCCAGGCCGAGCTGGCCGAGCTGGAACCGCTGGCCGGCCGGGCCGGCGAGGCCGTGCACCGCCTGGCCACGGTGCGCGAGCGCCTGAAGGGCACCATCGCGCTCGCCGAGGCGCGCGCCCGCCACCTGGCCGAGGCGCTGGCCGAGGAGGGTGATGGCCGCTCGGTCGCCGACCTGGAGCGGGAGGCGGCCGAGGTCGCCGAGGAGTTGGCCGGGGTGGAGGGCGAGCTGGCCGCGGCCAGCGCCGCCGCCACCGCCGCCGCGGCCGGGCGCGACCAGGCAAGGGCCGCCCTTGCCGCCTTCGACCAGGCCGCGGCCAGGGCCGAGCGCGACCGGGCGACCGCCCACCGACGCGAGGTCCGGCTGGCCAGCGAGGTCGCCGGCCTGGAGCGGACCATCGAGCAGATGGAGGCCGAGGCCGGCCGGCTGCGCGAGCAGGCCGCCATCGTCGGGCAGCGACGGACCGAGACCGCCGGTCAGCTCGAGCAGCTCCGGACCGAGCGGGCCGACCTGGAGCGCCGGCAGGTCGCCCGAGGGTTCGACCGGCAGATGACCGAGGAGCAGCGGGCCCAGCGGGCCGGCGAGGCACGCCGCCTGGCCGCCGAGGAGCGCCGGGTCGAGGCCGAACGGGCCGCCGCCGGTGCCCGCCGGGAGGCGTTCGAGGCCACCGCACGGGCGGCCGGCGGCGACGCCATGGCGTTTCTGGAGGGTGCCGGCCGCGACGGCGTCCTCGGCCCGCTGGCCCCGGCCCTCTCGGTCGAGCCCGGGTACGAGGCCGCGGTGGCCGCCGCCCTCGGCCCCGACGCCGACGCCATCGTGGTCGCCGGCCCCGCGGTCGCCGCCGGCGGCGCCCGGCTCCTGCGCGAGGCCGGCAGCGGCCGCGCCATCCTGCTGTACCCGGAGTCATCGCAGCACCGCCAGGCCACCAACGGCGATCATCCGGCATTGCTGCTGGACCGGGTGCTCACCACCGGGTTCGCCGGGGAGGTGGCCGGGGCGCTGCTGGCCGGGGTGCTGCTGGCCGCCGACCTGGACGAGGCCAGGGCGCTGCTCGAGCACCATCCCGACCGGCGGGTGGTCACCCGGGCCGGGGAGCTGCTGGCCGGCGGGCGGGTCGAGGGCGGGGTCGTACCGGAGGCGAGCGGGCTGGCCGCCCGCCGGGCCGCCGACGAGGCTGCCGAGGCCGAGGCCGCGGCCGCCTCGGCTCTGGAGCGGCTCGGCGCCGAGCTGCGGGCGACCCAGCACGACCTGGAGGTGCATGAGCAGCGCGCGGCCGATGCGGCCAGGGCGCTGCGCGACGCCCAGGCGGCGGTGCGCCGCCTCGACGACCGCTCCACCCTGGTCGGCAACGAGCTGCATGCCCTGGAACAGGAGGCGGCCGCCGCGGCCCAGCGGCTCCACGAGCTGGTCGCCGGCCGCGAGCGCGCCGCCGTCCGCCTCACCGATGCCGAGGCCGAGCTGGCCGGCATCAAGGACGACGGCCCAGCCGGCAGGGGCGGCGGCACCGGACCGGCCGCCCCCGTGCCCACCTTCCAGCGGGACGACGGCCCAGCCGGCAGGGGCGGCGGCACCGGACCGGCCCCCATGCCCGCCTTCCA
>DATHIG010000829.1:0-2919 GCA_035490035.1 Actinomycetes bacterium | reverse complement strand
TCTGTGGCGGCTGCACCAGGACCAGGCGGTGGCGCAATGGCATGGTGGCCGCTGGAGCTTGGACGCAGCGCGCCGCAACGCCGCCAGCTTCGGTACGGCGTGGCGGAGGGTTGGCGTCCACAAGTGGATCGCCCATGACCGCCGAACCGGCGAGTTGCTACACACTGTCGATGGACTCGCGGCTCAGTCAGAGATGACATCGCGGAGTCGGGCAGCGATCCGCTGGTAGGAGGGCGGGTCTTGGTGCTTGAGCGCTTGGAGGTCATCAAGCATCCGGTCCAGCTCGGCCGCCGTGAGCCGCGGCGGACTGGTGTCACCCTTGAGCGCCTGCACCTGCCGGACGAGGTCCGAGAAATCCTGCAGCGCGTGCCGCTCATCGGCGGTGAGGTCCTTGCCCTCGCCAAGCCGCAGGTGGCCAATGACCACATCCAGCGCCTCCATCATCCGACCCAGCTGGCGCCCGTAGCTGGCAACGTCTTCGATGATGCGCCGCTCGAGCTCGGGATCGCCTGCGCGGACGTTGTTGATGTTGATGAAGCCGGTCTGATCACTGAGCGACTTGATCCACCAGGTCCCGATCCTCTGGGTGACGTCCCCTCCCAGCGGCCAGGTCCATGGCCACGAGGCCTCCGGCCCCTGGTTCGATGACGGTCGATCCATCGCAGGTGCTCCTCTTACTGGTCTGCGGCCATAGGTTCCACTCCCTCACGGAGTGCACGACTTGCGTCGAGCGATCCCGGGGAAAGGACGCCACTCCTTCCCTGAAACGGTGTCGGAGCATGGCTTGGAAACTCTGGGTGCGTATTACTTCTGCGCCTTCAGGTTATCGTCGCGGAACAGGTAGTAGATGGGGACCGGGCAGTCCGGGCCGCACAGCTGTTGCCGCGCCGCCTCGGAGAAGGCGTGACCGCAGACCAGGCCGTTACCGTTCCCGCCGTTGGCCGGATCGTCAACGATCGCGGGCACGCGGTAGCCCTGCGCGAGGAGGTCCTCCACGACGAGGACCTGGTCGCCGCTCGGGCAGCCGGTCTCAGTGGGAATCGCCGCCGCCGGCGCAGCGGTCGCCGTGGCCAGGCCGAGGGCCAGCAGCAGGCCAAGAAGCAGGGCTGTAGTGAGTCTTCTCATCTGCATCATTCCTCCGCTTCGTCAGGCATGGGACAGCAGACGCAGGTGGCTGTTGGGGGACCGCGACACTGTGGCCCGGCACCTCAGGCCCCCTCGCGTTGTCCGTGCGGCTACCTGAATGTAACGGCGCAGAGCCTAACTCACGGGCTTGGACAGTTAAAGTGCTCTTATCCCTGTAGCCGGGATTGCGCCTTATGCGCGCTGGCAGGCCGATGCGAAGGGTCCATGCCTCAAAGCTGCCTCAACGCTTGTGGCCGTTCGAGCGGAGGAGTCCCGTCCACAACTCACTGAGCTGGGCGAACCTGGTGGGCAGGGACGGGATCGAACCGCCGACCTTGCGGTTTTCAGCCGCACGCTCTACCGACTGAGCTACCTGCCCGAGGGAACCGGAGGCGGGTTGGCCTCCGGTCCGGAGCGGTCCCGACGGGATTTGAACCCGCGACCTCCGCCTTGACAGGGCGGCGAGCACAGCCAAGCTGCTCCACGGGACCACGCATGGTGGTCATCCTGTGCCCCCAGCGGAGTTCGAATCCGCGTCGCCACCTTGAAAGGGTGGTGTCCTAGGCCACTAGACGATGGGGGCCCGGCTCGGTTGCGGGGTGGGCCGCGTCGGCCTCGAACCGACGACACCCCGGTTAAAAGCCGGGTGCTCTACCAACTGAGCTAGCGGCCCACGACAGAGCGCGCCGATGGTGCCATCGTCGTCGGCGCCCTGTCAAAGGATACCTCGTCGGCTAGCGCCAGCCGGGAGTGGTCTGCTCGAAGTTCACCGTCACCCAGATGGTCCGTCCGCTGATCCAGGTCCCGACCCCGAACAGGTTGGCCCGGCGGTAGAGGATGTTGGCCCGGTGGTGCTCGGAGGCCATGAACGCGTTCTGGAGCCGGCGCACCGACGGCCCGATGCCGTCGGACCCCATGGTGCCGCAGCCGACGTTCTGGCCAAGCCAGACCCAGTGGTCGCTGGCACGGGAG
Organism: Actinomycetes bacterium; assembly: GCA_035490035.1. Taxonomy (GTDB): domain Bacteria; phylum Actinomycetota; class CALGFH01; order CALGFH01; family CALGFH01; genus CALGFH01. Next base: position 822 of record DATHIG010000829.1, on the reverse strand, counting down.
ATGTCGTTGTGCCAGAGCGCTCGGCTGTCGCAGCGGCCGCCGTAGTGCCGGGCGGCCTTGCGGGCCATCGCCACCGAGTGCGACCGGGACAGCTTGGCCAGGGTGGCCGAGGTGGCCATCGAGCGCAGGCCGTTGGCGCGCCGATCGGCGTTGGTGACGCGGACGAACTCGGCGTCGGTGCGGGGTCCCGCGCCGGCCGGGACCGGCAGCGCGAGCATGCCTACGACCAACAGCAGCAACGTGAGCAGGCGGCGGACCGACATGGGCGCCCTCCTGGGAAGCGGACCTGGGACCGGATGTACGGGTCTTCGGCCGCTCCGGGAGGAGCCTTGAGCAATTGGCTAGGGCCCGGCTTCGCGCTCCGCCCTGGCCTGGTCCGCCGGCAGCAGCTTGTAGCCGACGCCGCGGACGGTGGCGATCATCGATTCGTGCTCGGGGCCGAGCTTGGCCCGCAGGCGACGAACGTGCACGTCGACGGTGCGGGTGCCGCCGAAGAAGTCGTAGCCCCAGACCTCCTGAAGGAGCTGGGCCCGGGTCGACACCCGACCCGGTCTGGCGGCGAGGAACCGCAGCAGCTCGAACTCCTTGTAGGTGAGGTCGAGCGGCCGGCCCCTGAGCCGGACCTGGTAGGAGACCGGGTCGACGACCAGGTCGTTGCGGGCGTCCACCAGGACGACGTCCGGGCTCGGCCCGTTCAACAGCGACTTGAGGTCACGCGGGGCGATCCGGACCGTGTGCGCGAGCAGTTCAAGGGAGGGCAGCACCGGACCGGAATCCGGGGTTGTACCGGCGGTCATGAGCAGAATCTCCACGGCAACCTCA
>DATHIG010000828.1:0-3115 GCA_035490035.1 Actinomycetes bacterium | reverse complement strand
CTCCCTTTAGCCAGTACCCGACTTGGCGCCCGCTGGGATAGCCGCTCCCAAGCCACGCCGGATCGACGAGGCTCTTCACAAGCCAACGTCCCCGGCCGCAGCCGAGGACGTCGGCTGAGTGAGACGGTTAGAACTGACCAGCGTTTCCGCTGGTCAGAGGCTTGATTGTGGCGCGACAGGGATTGAACCTGTCCTCCTTCGATCTCCAGGGACTGCGGCGCGGTAGCCTTGCCCGAGCCAAGCTGACAATCTCGCCGCTCCCTCGGGGGAGCGCCCGGCGACGTAGGAGCCGCCATGACCAGCGCAGAGTTGCTCGTCGATGCCTTCGGCAGGATCCGCCAGGTTGTCCACCGGGTTGTCGACGGCCTCTCGCCCGAGCAGCTGGCGTTTCGAGTCGACCCCAAGGCGAACTCGATCGCCTGGTTGGTGTGGCACCTGACCCGCATCCAGGACGACCATCTGGCCGACGCCTTCGAGGCCGAGCAGGTCTGGACCTCCCAGGGCTGGGTGGAGCGGTTCGGGTTGCCGTTCGACCCCCGGGATACCGGCTACGGGCACCGGGCCGAGGACGTTGCGGCCGTGCAGTTGGGCTCCGGGGAGCTGCTGGTCGGCTACCACGACGCGGTCCACCAGCAGACGACCAGCAATGTGAAGGGTCTCAGCGACGCCGATCTGGCCCGCATTGTGGACCGGTCCTGGGATCCGCCGGTGTCGCTGAGTGTGCGGTTGGTGAGCGTGATCGCCGACGACCTCCAGCACGCCGGCCAGGCGGCCTTCATCCGCGGCATTCGTCAGCGCAGCTAGGCCGACGGCAGGCCGCGGCGCCGCAGCGGCCCGACAGTGCTTACCTCTCCGGCCACAGTGAGGAGGCCCCATGATCAACGGCGCCCACGCCATCCTGTACAGCGACGATGCCGATGCCACCCGGGCGGCCCTGGCCAAGGTGCTCGGGACCCGGTCGGTGGATGCGGGCGACGGCTGGTTGATCTTCGCGCTGCCCCCGGCCGAGCTCGCCGTGCATCCGGCCGAGGAGGGCGGCCGGGCCGAGCTCTATCTCATGACCGACGATGTCGCCGCCACGGTGACCGCCCTGCGGGCCGAGGGGATCGAGGTGGCCAGGCCGATCAGCGACCAAGGCTGGGGGCTGCTGACGGCCATCGCCCTCCCCGGCGGGGTCGAGCTCGGCCTCTATCAGCCCCGCCACCCGACCGCGGCCCAGCCGAGCTGAGCGCACCAGCGTCAGGGGACACCCCGGCCGCCCAGGCTTGCTACTGCTGTAAGGATGGAGCAGAGGGAATGCGTTGCCTTCAGAGGCGAATCTGTCGCCCGGTACCAAGGTCACAGCTGGTGGCTGATGGCATGGCTGAGCACCAGCGCGTATGCGTCCCCGGCGCGCGGGTCCGCGAACCGGTGGATCACCAGGGAGAGGAACGGTGGGGCAGTGCCCGTAGTTCGCGGCTGCGATGGAGCTCGCTGTACCCGCCGCCTTAGGCTGGCCCTGGGACGGCGCCGAGCGGCTGGAGCAGGCCCAACGCGTCCATCACGACCCACTGCTCGGCGAGCTTGCCGCCCGCCAGGCGGTAACTCTCCACCGCCTGGATGGTCACCGGCCGGCCGGTGCCAGGGATACCCAGGAATTCGCCTCGGTGCGTGCCCTGAACCAGATAGCGGGCAGCCACCAGATCGCCCTCGGCGATCAGCTGCTCGATCTCGAAGTGCAGGTCTGGGAAGGCGGTGAGGTTGTCGGCGATGTACTGTCGCTCCGCCTGCGGTCCGACGACGTCGGGCAGGTTGGCGTCGTGGCGGACGAACTCGGGCGCCAGCAGCTCCTCCGCGGCGTCAAGGTCCTGGGCGTTCCACATCTCCACCCAGCGGCGGATGACGGCCTTCGGGTCTTCTGCAGGCATGCCAGGGTCCCCTTTGCGACAAGGATCCGATCGGCGCGGTCGATGTTCGCAGCCTCTGTGGGGCCGCAGCAAGCACCCGGCTGGAGCACTAGGCTGGAGAGGTGAACCACCAGCAACGATTCCAGCTGGCAGCCGTCGAGTCGCTGGCCGGCGGCGCAGCGGCTCGGCTGGTCGCCGCGGCAGCACATGCGGCGCCGGGCGCCGGCGTCGACCCACGGACGGTTGTGCTGGTTGAGGGGAGAAGCGACCAGGTCGCGCTCGAGGCGCTGGCTGCGCGCGGTGGTCGCGATCTTGCCGCTGAGGGCATTGCCGTCGTAGCGATGGGCGGTGCCAGGAACATCCGACGCTTCCTCGAGCTGTTCGGTCCTGGGGGCTTGGACGTCAGGCTGGCGGGCCTGTGTGACGCTGGCGAGGAGGCCGACTTCGGGCGCGGTCTGGAGCGGGCTGGCCTGGGTTCCAACCTGGGTCGCGCCGACATGGAAGCACTCGGTTTCTACGTCTGCGTCGCCGACCTGGAGGAGGAGTTGGTCCGCTGCCTTGGTGCCGCCGCTGTGGAGCAGGTCGTCGAGGGCCAGGGCGAGCTTGGATCGTTCCGCACGTTCCAGCAGCAGCCGGCGTGGCGAGCACGCAGCAGCCAGGCGCAGCTTCGGCGCTTCATCGGCACCCACAGCGGCCGGAAGGTCCGCTACGCGCGGTTGCTGGTCGATGCGCTGGACCTCGCGAGCGTGCCTCGGCCGCTAGATGGTGTCCTTGCTCATACCTGACTCATTCAATGGAGGCCTCCGCCTTCTTCCGAGCGGGCATCGCTGTTGCGTCGAGGAAGCTGCCATGCTCGCCGGATCCGGAGCGGGTTGCCGCATCCCACACCCCGGGGACGCCAGATGCGCGGCTCGGCCTCGGATCGCCGTCCAGGCTGAGTTAAGTGTTCTCTTCACTCCTCGTGCCGACGCTCACCAACCAGTGCATCACGCGGTCAAGCTGCTGCTATGCATGGACAACTGGGTAGGGAGGGCCGGCGTCGGAGGATGTCCCGAACGTTGTTGAGGTTTGGTGACGATCGTTGTTCGTGGCGTCATGGCGAGGAGGGCGACGAGGGTTGTCGCTGTTGTAGTGCAGGTCGAGCCCTCCGGCGCCGGTGGGCTCGGAGGGTCCTGCACCGACACTGCCGAGCTGGGGTGATCACTTGCCCTGGTTGTAGGCGTCGTGGT
>DATHIG010000827.1:0-2020 GCA_035490035.1 Actinomycetes bacterium | reverse complement strand
CTGGGTCCGCTGTCCCAGAATCCGATCTTGGCGCTCATCACGCCACTATTTGGCGGCAAGAGGGTCATGTTTCCCATTCCCAGGGACGACCAGGAGACGGTGCGGTATTTGAAGGGACTGGTCGAGTCCGGGGAGTTCAAGCCGCTCATCGACAGACGGTATCGGTTGGACCAGATCGTCCAGGCCTACAGGTATGTCGAGACGGGGCAGAAGATCGGCAACGTCGTAATCAGCGTCGAGCCTTCGACCTCGTGAAGCGCGCGTCGTTTGGAAACCGGAAGGGCCGGTCATGAAGGCGTTCATCTATGAGAAGTACGGGTCGCCGGAGACATTTCGGATGGCGGAGGTCTTCAAGCCCGCGCCGACGCCGGTGAAGTCCTGGTGAAGGTGCTGGGGATATCGGTCAATGCCGCGGACCTGTATTCCCTGCGCGGCAAGCCCTGTTCTCACGGGCCACCCTGGGTTGCTGCGGCCCAAACAGCAGATCCTCGGTGTCGACATTGTTGGGCAGGTGGAGGCGGTCGGCAGTGGCGTCACCCGGGTCAGGCCCGGCGACGAGGTCTATGCCGACCTCCTGAGCACGGATACGGCGGCTTTGGCGAATATGTCTCGGTGCCGGTGGAGGTCCTGTCGTTGAAGCCAGCGGACCTGTCGTTCGAGGAAGCAGCCGCGGTACCGATGGCGGGGGTCACCGCCCTGCAGCAGAGTGTGGGCGGCGGCGGCTCCGCAAGCACTGGTTCCTGGCCAGCTTCGCGCTGCATCGCTGGCTCGACAGTCCCCCGCATAGTCAAGACCGCCGACTACAGGCCGAGGTGGCGCGCCCAAGCTCTCTGCTGAGGCTCCGGATCACCTGACCAGGGCGCCTTTGCTGCGGACCGCTGAGACGACGTCGAGGATCGCTTGAGTGGTGGCGGCGGCGTCTTCTTCGTCTGTGATCAAGTCCTCGTGGGTGGCGCCGTCGATGATGCGATGCACGCTGTTGGTTGACAAAGTGGCCATGCGGTTCTGCGCCGCGGACCAGGCGGCATCATGTCCGCTGCCGGCGGTCAGGACGAGCAGCGGCTTGTCGGCGAAGTCACGCAGGGCGGCAGCTTGCTCCATCGAGGCCGTCGCCTGGACGAACTCGTCGATCGTGCTGCGAACCGTGCTTGCGGTCGCGACGCTGGCGCGTAACTCGTCCCGGGACCGCGGCGGCAGGCTGCCGAAGGAGGACTGGCCGTACAGGCGGCCGAGACCCAGTCGAGCTGAGGTCGAAACCAGTGCGGAGACACGGCTCAGGACGTCGGAGGAGCCCCCGTGGCCAGGCGATGGTGTCCCCGGTTTCGCCGCCGACGCCGGCGCGGTGGAGTCCACCAGCACCATGCCGGCGACCTCGTCGGGGTAGCGAGCGGCGAACGTGAGCACGTAGAGGCCGCCGAAGGAATGGCCCGCCAGCACATAGGGTCCTGGAACGTGTCCGCGCTGCAGCAACCTGTGGAGGTCGGTCGCTATCTGCGCGCCGTCCTGGGCGGTGTCAGCGGGCTCGCTCCACCCGCGACCTGCGCGGTCGTAGACGCAGACACGGGTGTCACGGGCTACGGCCGGCGCGATCCACCCGAGATTCGAAGACATCTCGCCTGCGCCCGGTTCGAGCACGACTGTGGGCGTGCCTGAGCCGGTGCAGCTCAGGTGCAGGCTGTGTCCGCCCACGTCGATCAATCGACCAGGCATCGGGAAGGCCTTGGCATCCGCTGCTTCACCCAGGGTCTCGTAGCCGCCGCCGATCGAGGCCAGCGCCAGCACCGCGATCACTGGGTAGAGCAGCCAGCGTCCGCCCCGGCTATGCAGCTGTCGATGGGCGCAGACGATCATCCAGATGGCCAACGTCAGCATGGCGGGAGGCCACACCCAGTTGAGCACCTGGTGCACCGGGGAGCCAAACCCCACCAGGAGAAGGCCGCCCAGTCCCATGAGCAGTGCAGGAGCCGCGGCCCATCGCTGCGGCTGATCGGTGAACCGGACCGAGAGCACAGCCAACATC